>CALDQK010000335.1 GCA_937911525.1 uncultured bacterium | reverse complement strand
GAGCCGCGCAGCGCCCGCCTGCCCTCGCAGATCGAGGCCGACGAGGAGGACTTCTCCGAGTACGCCGACGAGGACTCCTTCGAGGAGGACGAGGACTACGAGGACGAGGGCTCGGATATCTCGGCCGAAGACGACGTCATGATCGTGATCGAGGACGAGCAGCTCTACGACGACGGCCGCCTGCGCACGCAGCGAATGAAGAAGTCGGAGGGGTAGGCGCCCCTCTCGCTTCAGGCCTCGTGCCCGTCCGTGCCCGTGCCCGAAAGGAACAACAGTAGGAGCTGTCGCAGTCAGCGAAAGCTCCTTCGCGTTCCTGGGATGGAACGGGGAAAACTGGAAAACTGGAAAGCGCGGTGGCTGCTCGGCGGAGCTGCCTTCTTCGAGTCTTCCAGTTTTCACCGTTCATTGTTTGTCTCGACAGAGAGGGAGCTGTCGCTCGCGCGACAGCTCCTTCGCGTTTCGGAGATTGAAGAAGGAAAGCACGAAAACAGGAAGACTGCGGAGGTGAGCTGGAGTCGTTCCTGCTTTCTTGCTTTCCTTCTTCACACACTCGGGTCAGAAGGAGCTGTCGCAATCAGCGACAGCTCCTTCTCGCTCCCGAGGTTTCGCGACAGCCTCCCGTGCCCCTGCCCGTGCCCGAATCGGCAGGCGAAGGGGCCTGTCGCTGGCAGCGACAGCTCCCTCCTCAGCGAGTCTTGAGCTGGGAAAACTCGAAGACTCGCAGAAGGCAGCTCCGCTGAGTCGTCATGGCGCCTGCTGGTTTTCCAGTTTTCTCAGTTCAATCTCCGGCACGCGAAGGAGCTCTCGCTCTCAGCGACAGCTCCCTCGCTTCGTCGTCTTCCGGGCGCGTGCACGGGCACGGGCACGGGGCTACCGATTGAGATCCGCGCTCCCGACCGCCACAATCCCCAGCCATGAGCCAACCGACTTTCGATCGGCGCACCACGCGTCGGATCCCCGGCGCGCGCGGCGTGGTCGTCCTGCGCGAGGGCGCGCGCCCTTGCCCCCTCCACGACCTCTCCCTGCAGGGGCTCGCCGTCAACCCGAGCCAGGCGGCCGCCGAGGGCGAGGAGCTGGAGCTCGACCTGGCTCACCCGCGCCTGGGCGCGCAGCGGCTGCACGCCCTCGTGCGCTGGTGCAAGCTCCTCGGCGAGCCCAAGCAGCCGCGGGTCGGTCTGGAGCTGACCCGCGTCGGCCCCAGCGAGCGCTCCTTCCTGCGCCGACTCATGGCGGCTGAGGCAGGGAGCTGCGTGCTGGCCGGCGACGAGGTGCTGGCCTTCCTGCTGACCGTCAGCCAGGGCTCGCTGTGGTCGGTCCTCGACGAGCGCGCGACGCGCCTGGCCACGATCCAGCGCGACGAGCAGGGGCGCCTCCTGGTCGCAGCGCGCGGGAGCGACCCCTGCGGTCCGCCGCGCCACATGCAGGCGACCAGCCTCGAGCACGCGCTCAGCGAGCTGCTCGGGCTGCGCGCGGCGCCTCGCTTCGAGCCCGCGATCTCGCTCCAGCCTCCGCCGCCCACGGGGCGCTTCACACGCCCCCCAGCTCCGCCCGCGCCGCCCCCGCCGCCAGCGCAGGCAGCGGCGCCCAAGCCCACGACCGAGCCGGCGCCGGTGCCGAAGCCCGCGCCGCCGAAGCCCCAGCCGAAGCCCAAGCCCAAGCCGAAGCCCGCCCACTCGCTGCCCAACCCCCTCGAGCGGCAGCGCGAGGCCGAGGCCAAGAGCCAGCCCTTGCGCGGGCACTGCGTGCGGGACAACCAGCGGAAGATCGTCGGCTACGCCGCGCTCACCGGAGACTCGGTGTGGTCGCTCTACGACGAGCGGATCGAGCAGATCGGTGTGCTGCAGCAGTCCGCGGGCGGCTACACGGTGTTCTGGCTGGGGGACACGCCCGAGTCCTCGATCGTGGCCGTCGACGCCGAGACCTTTCCGGCCGCCCTCTCGGTCGCCTTCGAGATCGACTCGCTCCCCGAGCTGAGTCACACCGTGATCACGCCCGGCGAGCGCAGCGTCGAGGTGCCCGAGGTCTCGCGCCGCAGCGGCCCGGGCAGCCGCGTGCTCTTCCGCAAGCGGGTCCTGGGCTACGTCGCCGAGGGCGCCATGGACAACGCCTGGGCGGTCCTGAGCAAGGAGGGCGAGCAGCTCGGGCTCCTGGCGCGCGACACCTTCCCGCCCTACAAGTTCCGCCTCTGCCGCATGGGCGCGACGGCCGACGAGTCCATGGAGTTCGACGTGCACGACTCGCTCCTCGACGCGGTCGCGCGAGCCTTCGAGCTCCCCGGACCGCCTCTGCTGGATCCGCCCCTCGACGCGTGAAGGTGTGCGTCGTCGGCGCGTCGGGGAAGCTCGGTCGCTATCTGGTTCAGCACTGCCTCGCGCGCGGCGACGAGGTGGTCGGCGTGTGCCGCGCGCAGAGCGTCGCCAAGCTGGCGGACTTCGGCGAGCGGATCGAGGTGGTCCCCGGGGCGACCAACGACCCCGAGGTGATTCGGCGCGCGCTCGAGGGCTGCGACGCCGCGCTCGTGGTCCTCGTCCCCTGGGGCGTTCAGGGCTACGCGACGGGGACGGCCCAGGCGGTCCTCGACCACGCGGCGCCCGAGGCGCGCCTCGTGTTCTCCTGCGGCTGGCATATCTCGCGCGACGGGCAGGACGTCTACTCGCTGGGCTTCCGGCTGCTGCTCGCGGTCTTCGGGCGGATCGCCCGCTTGCTCCGCTACGCCGATCTCGACGATCAGGTGGAGGCTTGCCGGCGCGTGTTCGCGAGCGAGCGGCGCTGGACCGTGGTGCGCGGGAGCGACCTCGAAGAGGGCGAGAGCCAAGGGCTGCCGCTGTGGAGCCGCCACGTCCAGGACCCGCTCCTGGCGAGCAACCTGACCCGGCGGATCGACTTCGCGCTCTTCATGGTCGAGGCGCTGCGCGACGACGGCTTGATCCACGAGGCGCCCGCGATCGTCGGCTGCCAGACGGCCTCGGCGCGCGCGCACGCCTGAGCTCGTTCAGGGAGGCGGCCCGCTCAGGCTCAGGTCGCGGAGCGCGAAGCCGCCCGCGGCGCCCGGGCCGACCTGCCAGCCCAGGCGCAGGCGCACGATCCGCGCCTCGCCCAGCGCCCTCGCGTCGAGCTTGGCCGAGCGACCAGCAGCCCGAAGCAGCGGGAGCAGATCCCGGCTGACGCTGCGCCAGGCGTGCCAGCGCAGGGGCGGCTCGAGGCGCTCGGCGCCAGGCTCGGGCGGCGTCGGCCCGGCGTGCAGGAGGAGCCGCGCGCAGAACGCGCTCTCCCCCGCGCGCGCCTCGAGCTCGACCAGGCAGCGCAGCGGGCGGGCGTTCCCCGCCGCCCAGGGGCGGAGGTCGAAGCGCAGGTCGAGCGAGCGGAGGTGCGCCAGGCGGCGGCTGGGGAGCGCCTGCTCGAGCCACAGCGCTTGGGTCTCGCCCAGAGGCGGCACGCGCAGGCCGAGCTCGAGCTGGCCGGCCTGAGGGAGCGCCAGGCTCCAGGCGCCCGCGCGGGACTGGCCGGGGGCGAGGCGGGCAGGGCCGCGCGGGCGCGGCGGG
>CALDQK010000334.1 GCA_937911525.1 uncultured bacterium | reverse complement strand
CGGGCGCTAAGTCCTTGGGCGACGGCGAAGGGCGAACGAGCGTTCGTTTCGTCGACGAGGTCGGTGGGCAAGATCTGCCCGTCCGATTTCAGGTTCGACCCGGGTGCGTAGCGGCCCACGTATGATCAGCGGCCCAAAGGAGCTGCCGTGGAGCTGCACCCCCAACCCCTCGAAGTCCTCCTGCTGCGCGCCTTCGACGAGCTCGAGCGCCGCGACGCGATCTTCGACCTCCCCCGCCCTAAGTGGTGGACCCCCGACGCCTCGCTCGACCTGTCCTGCACCTTCCGCGGTGAGGTGGCGGGAGCGCCGGCCGGGCCCGCGGCGGGACCGCAGTCGCAGCTGATCCAGAACATCGTGCTCTCCTACCTCGCCGGCGGGCGGGTGATCGAGCTCAAGACCGTCCAGGTCGACGACCGGCTCGAGATCCCGCGGCCTTGTATCGACGCGCGGACCGTTGGCTACAACGTCGAGTGGAGCCAGGAGCTGCGCGTGGAAGACGCGCTCTCCGAATACGTCGGCGCCTGGATGTTCCTCAAGATCCTCCAGGAAGAGCGGGTCCTCGAGCTGCCCCCCGGCAGCGAGCGGGTGCTCTTCGACATGTCGGTCGGCTACGACCTGGCCGGGATCAAGACCCGCAAGGTCACCGACTTCGTCCGCCGGATGCTCGACGCGCGGGAGGAGATCGATCGCCTGCGGAGTCGCTTGAGCGGACCCTTGGCCAAGTATCGCGACCTCGACTACGACCCCAAGGTCGCCGCCGGGATCACCCTCTCGACCTTCCACGGCTGCCCCGCCGACGAGATCGAGGCGATCTGCACCTACCTGCTCGAGGAGCTGGGGGTGCACACGATCATCAAGCTCAACCCGACCCTGCTGGGCCTGGAAGAGGTCGACTCCCTCGTCCGCGGCGAGCTCGGCTACGAGCACGTCGAGCTCGACGCCGGCGCCTTCGACCACGACCTCAAGTGGGACGAAATGGAAGGGATCGTGACGCGCCTCGAGAGCAAGGCTCAGGCGGCCGGCCTGACCCTGGGCGTCAAGTTCACCAACACGCTGGTGGTCAAGAACAAGGACTCCTTCTTCCCCAACGACGAGCTGATGTACCTCTCGGGAGCGCCGCTGCACGTGATCTCGATCGAGCTCGCCGCGCGCTTCCGCGAGCGCTTCGGGGACCGCTTCGCTGTCTCCTTCTCGGCCGGGATCGACCGCAAGAACTACCCCCACGCGGTCGCCGGCGACCTGGCGCCGATCACGACCTGCACCGACCTCCTCCGCGCGGGCGGCTACGGGCGGCTCTCGGGCTATCTGCTCGACGTCGAGAAGCAAATGACCAAGCTCGGCGTGAAGAACCGCGGCGACTACGTGCTCGCCGCGCGGGGCCTGGGCGGCGAGGTCGCGCGCGAAGCTCTGGGTGCTGAGCTCGGCGGCGCGGTCGCCGAGCACCTGGCGCGCGGCGAGGGGGTCGACGTCGCCGCGCTGCTGAGCGAGCGCGGCGTCGGCGAGCGCTACGCCGAGCTGGTGGGGCTGGCCGGGACGCGCAACCTGCGGGCCTACGCCGACGAGGCGCGCCAGGACCCGCGCTACGGCTTCGCCAAGAACAAGAAGCCGCCGCGCAAGATCGACAGCGCCCTGTGGCTCTTCGACTGCATTAGCTGCGACAAGTGCATTCCCGTCTGCCCCAACGACGCCAACTTCTTCGTCACGATCGACCCGATCGCTCAGGAGTGGGAGCGCGTCGTGGTCGAGGGGCCCGGCAAGGTCGCGCTCCAGGCCGGCGAACCCTACGCGGCCGAGCGGGACCACCAGATCGCCAACTTCGCCGACTTCTGCAACGAGTGCGGCAACTGCGACGTGTTCTGCCCCGAGACCGGCGGCCCCTACAAGATCAAGCCGCGCTTCTTCTCGGGCGAGGCGAGCTACCGCGAGGCGCCGGAGCACGACGGCTTCTACCTCGAGCACGTGCTGCCGGCCGGCGGCGTGCGCCTGCGCGGCCGGATCGACGGCGTCGAGCACACCTTGGTCCGCTCACCCGGGGCGCCCGATCGCTTCGAGGACGACGGGGTCGCCGTCGAGCTCGACCCCGAGACCGGGAAGGTCATCGGCGCGCGTCCCTTCTTCCGCGCCAAGCCGGGGCACGAGCTGCACACCTGGCGCTACCTGGCCATGCGGGCCCTCCTGCACGGCGTCCTGGCCGAGGGCTCGACGAACCCGGTCGCCGCGGCCCACGCAGCCGCCGATCCGGCGGGTCCCCTGGCTGGAGCGACGAGCTCGTCGTGAGCCAGCTGCGCCTCTCCCAGCTGCGCCTCTCCCAGCTGCGCTGCGTGGAGTGGGAGCTCGAGGGGGCGGACGCGCCGCGGCGTGAGCTGGTTCCGGCCGGCGAGGAGGAGCTGCTCTGCGCCGCGATCTTGCGCCTGCACCGCGAGCCCGGGGTCAACCCCCACAGCGGACGTCCCACGGCCCGACTGCTCCGGCTCGCGGTCGGGACGCCTCGTCTGAGTCGCGGGCCTTGGTGGAGCGGCCCCGCGCTCGACGACGCGGGCGAGCGCGCGCGCCTGGTCGAGTGGAGCTGGCAGACCCGCCACAGCGAAGACGAGGTCGACCCCCCGGACCCGGTCTAGCGCGACAGCGAGGTCCCGCCTCGCGCGTCCATGGTGGGTGTGAGCGCCTCCCGCAGCCCCCTGCTCGTCTTGCCCCTCCCAGCCCGCCACCTGCCGCGGGCGCGGAAAGTCGCCTTCTTCCTGCGCGCCCACTTCGGAGAGCGCCGGCTCTCGAGCGAGCTGGTCGCGGCCTTTCGCTTCGTCAACGACGAGCGGGCCTTCGCGCGCGCGCTCGTGGAGCGCAAGTCCAACCTCTGGCTCTTTCGCTGCAACCAGCGCGCCTTCTGCGGCGACTTCGTCGTGGTCGACATGAGCAGCCCCGACCCACGCCGGCGCCCGGTGTGGGTGATCGACCTCAAGCGGGGAGCTCCGCTCCGCCTCGGCGGCGGAGGGGCAGGCGTCGCCTTTCGCAACGCCGGACGCGCGGTGCGCGCCGTGGCCAGTGGCTTTCAGATCCTCGGCCGGCGCGCCGAGCCGGAGCTGGTCACAGGCGACCGCGAGCTGATCCTCGAGCACCTCAGCAACTCCTCCAGCCCCGCTCAGGCCGCGCCCGCAGCCTGAGCGGGGCTGGCCTGTTGGGGCCGAAGTCGTTGCACTCCTGCCACGAAGGGCGCTCGCGCGGCGGCCAGGCTCTGCCTAGACTGCGCCGCTCTCCCCACCCCGGAGCGATCCATGAGCCTCTCCCGCGCGCTGACCCTCACACTGGCGACCTTCGCCCTCACGCCTGCGCTGGCCGGACCGCCGGAGACGCCGCGCGAGCCGGTCGAGGAGACCCTCCACGGAGAGAAGCTGAGCGACCCCTACCGCTGGCTCGAGGGGGACGACAAGGGGGAAGTCACCGAGCGCGTGGCCAAGTGGACCGACGCCCAGAACGCCTACACCCGCTCGGTGCTCGACGCGATCCCCGGCCGGAAGGGGCTCGAGGCGCGCCTGGCCGAGCTGATGCAGGTCGGCCGGGTCGGCGCGCCGACCATGCGCGGGCGGCTCTACTTCAACCGCGAGCGCGCTGGCGACCAGAACCAGTCCCCGCTCTACGTGCGGGAGGGCCACGACGGCGAGCGCCGCGTCCTGCTCGACCCCAACGCGCTCGACGCCAAGGGCCTGATCTCGCTCGACTGGACCTCGCCGAGCCCCGACGGGAGCCTGCTCGCCTTCGGGCTCAGCCGCGCCGGCGACGAGAACTCGACCCTGCACGTGCTCGAGGTCGAGAGCGGCGAGTGGCTCGCGGACGAGATCCCCAACAAGGTCGGCTGGGCCGACTGGCTCCCCGATGGGAGCGGCTTCTTCTACTCGCGCCTGAAGGACGTCAAGGACCCCTACTCGCGCCAGATCCGCTTCCACCGGCTCGGGACCCACACCCGCCAGGACCCGACCCTCTTCGAGCAGCACTCGACCACCTGGGGCCCCTTCTTCTTCACGGGTCCCCAGGCCCGCTGGGGGATCCTGGGCTACTTCACCAGCACCCGCAGCAACGACCTGTGGGTGATCGACCTCGACCGCTGGTTCCGCACCGGCGAGTTCGTGCGCGTCCCGATCCTGACCGGCGCCGACGCGAGCACCTCGGGGGTGATCGAGGGCGACACGCTCTACATGCGCACCACGCTCGACGCCCCCAACGGGCGGGTGTTCGCCGTCGACCTCCACCACCCCGAGCGCAAGCACTGGAAGGAGCTGATCCCGCATCGCGAGGATACGGTGATCCGCTCGCTCGACCTGGCGCGCGGCCTGCTCGTGACGACGGGCCTGCACAAGGCCTCGACCCGGATCGAGCGCTACGAGCTCAACGGCAAGGCCCTCGGCGCGCTGACCCTGCCCGGGATCGGCAGCGCCTCGGTCAGCGTCCACCGCGATCGGAGCGAGGGCTTCCTGACCTTCACCAGCTACAACGAGCCGAGCAGCATCTACCGGATCGACCTCCGCGCCGACACGCGCGAGCTGTGGGCCCGCCCCGAGGTGCCCGTCGACCCCGCCCTGGTCGAGGTCAAGCAGGTCAGCTACCCCTCCAAGGACGGCACGCAGGTCACCCTGTTCCTGGTCCACAAGAAGGGGATCACCCTCGACGGCAACAACCCGACCTTGCTCTACGGCTACGGCGGCTTTCGGATCCCGCTCACGCCGCGCTTCAGCGCGACCCTCTTCCCCTGGTTCGAGGCGGGCGGCGTCTACGCGGTGGCGAACCTCCGCGGCGGCGGCGAATACGGCGACGAGTGGCACAAGGCGGGGACCCTCGAGCGCAAGCAGAACGTGTTCGACGACTTCATCGCGGCCGCCGAGCACCTGATCAAGACCAAGGTCACCCGGCCCGAGCGCCTCGCGATCGCCGGCGGGAGCAACGGCGGGCTGCTGACCGGGGCCGTGCTGGTCCAGCGCCCTGAGCTCTTCCGCGCCGTGATCAGCTCGGTGCCCCTGCTCGACATGCTCCGCTACCAGCGCTTCCTCATGGCGCGCTTCTGGGTGCCCGAATACGGCACGGCCGAGAACAAGGAGCACTTCCCCTTCCTGCGCGCCTACTCGCCCTATCACAACGTCAAGGCCGGGGTCCGCTACCCCGCCGTGCTCCTGACGGCGGGCGAGAACGACAGCCGCGTCCACCCGCTTCACGCCCGCAAGATGGCGGCCCTGCTCCAACACGCCACCAAGAGCGACCCCAAGGAGCGCCCGGTGCTCTTGTGGGTGGACCGCGAGGCGGGCCACGGAAGCGGCAAGCCGCTCAGCCTGCGGATCCGCGACGTGGCCGACCAGCGCGCCTTCTTGATGTGGCAGCTGGGCATGTTCGACTCGCAGAAGAAGTAGCCCGATCGAAACCTGAACACCGGCCTGTCGGACCCCCCGGGCATAGTCCGACCATGAGCCGAACACCGATCCGGGGTCGGCCCCCCAAGGGGAGGGGGGCCGCGGAGGACCTGCCCAACCGCTTCGCGCGGGCCTGGCAGGCCGCGCCCGAGGACGAGGACAACCTCGGCGGCGAGAGCTGGGCCGACCCCTGGGAGGAGCCCGTCCCCCCCAGTACGGAGCTGCTCGAGGACGCCTCGCGCACGATCCTCAGCAACAACCAGAGCCCCGACATTCCCTTTCGCTACAGCCTCAATCCCTATCGGGGCTGCGAGCAAGGGTGCATTTACTGCTACGCCCGACCGGGACACGAATACCTGGGCTACAGCCCTGGGCTCGAGTTCGAGACGAAGATCGTCTACAAGCCGCAGGCGGCGCAGCTCTTGGCGCGGAAGCTCGACTCCAGGAGCTGGAAGCCGCAGGTGATCGCGCTCAGCGGAGTGACCGACTGCTACCAGCCGATCGAGCGCGAGCTCGGGCTGACGCGGGCCTGCCTCGAGGTGCTGGCCGAGCGGCGCAACCCGGCCAGCGTGATCACCAAGAGCTACGGGATCACCCGCGACAAGGACCTCCTGGCCGAGCTGGCCCGCCACGGCGCGGGGAGCGCGCTGCTCTCGATCAACAGCCTGGACGCCACCCTCGCCGGAAGGCTCGAGCCGCGGGCCTCGCGGCCGGCCCGGCGGCTGCGCGCGATCCGAGAGCTGGCCGAGGCAGGGGTTCCGGTCGGGGTCATGGTGGCGCCCGTGATCCCGGGCCTGAACGACCACGAGCTGCCGGCGGTCCTCGAGGCCGCCAAGGAGGCGGGGGCGACCTTCGCGGGCTGGATCCTGCTCCGGCTGCCCCTCGCGGTCGAGCCCCTCTTCTTGGCCTGGCTGGAGCGGCACTACCCCCAGCGGGCCAGCAAGGTCCTGGCGCGGCTACGGGACCTGCGCGGGGGCGAGCTGAGCGACGCTCGCTTCGGGCGGCGCATGCGCGGACAGGGGCCCTTGGCCCAGCAGCTGAGCCAGCTCTTTCAGGTCAGCCTGCGCCGCTACGGGCTCGACGGCGGCGGCCCAGAGCTGCACTCGAGCGCCTTTCGGCGGCCGCGGGGCCCGCAGCTGGAGCTCTTCGAGCCCTGAGCGGCAGGAGGACCATCCCCGAAGCCGAGCGAGCCGAGCGAGCCGCGCCAGCCCGCGCTGTGTGCGGGCTAGCGCTTGAGGGGCGCGTAACTCCCCGCGCGCCCTTCCATCGTCGTAGGCCTCGGATAGAACGGGCGGCTTAGGAGCGGACGATGGCAATCCTCGATGGAATCTCGGCTGGCGACCTGATGGACCCCCAAAACGGGGGGATCAGCTACGACGACTTCATCCTCCTCCCCGGCCATATCGACTTCCACCACCAGGAGGTCGACCTCTCGACGCGGGTCAGCAAGCGGATCAAGCTGAATCTGCCCTTCGTGTCCTCGCCCATGGACACGGTCACCGAGAACGAAATGGCGATCAAGCTGGCCCTGCTCGGCGGGCTGGGGGTGATCCACTACAACAACTCCGTCGAGGAGCAGGCCGAGGAGATCCGCAAGGTCAAGCGCTTCGAGAACGGGTTCATTACGGCGCCCGTGGTGCTCGGACCCGACGCGACCCTGGCCGACGTGGACCGGATCAAGGAGCGCTACGGCTTCTCAGGGATCCCGATCACCGAGGGCGGCGAGGCCAGCGGCCGCCTGGTCGGGATCGTGACCAACCGCGACGTCGAGTTCGAGCCCGACCGCAGCCGGCCCCTGCGCGAGGTCATGACGACCGAGGTCGTCACGGCCCCGGCTGGGATCACCCTCCAAGAGGCGAACGACCACCTGCGCCGGAGCAAGAAGGGCAAGCTGCCTCTCGTCGACGGCAAGGGGCGCCTGGTCAGCCTGATCTCGCGGCGGGACCTGCTCAAGAACCGTGACTACCCCGAGGCGATCAAGAACGAGCGCAAGCAGCTGCGGGTCGGCGCGGCCGTCTCGACGCGCGACGCGGACCGCGAGCGGGTGGCGGCGCTGGTCGAGGCCGGCGTCGACCTGATCGTGATCGACGCGGCCCAGGGCGACTCGATCTACGAGATCCGTCTGCTGGAGTGGATGAAGCAGGAGTTCGGCGATCGGGTCGACGTCATGGGCGGCAACGTGGTCACCCGCGCCCAGGCGCGTCGGCTGATCGAGGCCGGCGCGGACGGGCTGCGGATCGGCATGGGCCCTGGCTCGATCTGCACCACCCAGGGCACCATGGCCGTGGGGCGGGCCCAGGCGACGGCCGTGTTCAACACCGCCCTCGAGGCGCGCGAGCACGACGTGCCGATCCTGGCCGACGGCGGGATCAGCCAGATCGGGCATATCGCCAAGGCGCTCGCCCTGGGTGCCTCGGCCGTCATGATGGGCTACATGTTCGCGGGCACCGAGGAGGCGCCGGGCGAGTATTTCTACGACAACGGGATCCGGCTCAAGCGCTATCGCGGTATGGCCTCGATCGAGGCCATGGCCGCCGGCGGCGACAAGCGCTACATGACCCGCGCGGACGACCGCAAGGTCAAGGTCGCGCAGGGCGTCTCGGGCTCGGTCCTCGACAAGGGGCCCCTTGATCTCTACGTCCCTTACCTGGTCCAGGGTCTGCGCCAGTCGCTCCAGGACATGGGCGTCAAGGGGGTCTCGGTCTTGCACGAGGCCCTGATCGGCGAGACCCTCCGCTTCGAGCGGCGGACCCACGCGGCCCAGATCGAGGGCGGCGTGCACGGGCTCTACAACTACAGCGAGTCCGGCTTGGGCATGCGGGGCTAGCCCTCGCGCCTGGCTCGACTCAGCCCGGGGTGTTCCGTGCGCGCCGGTCGAGGAGCTGTTGAACCTGGGCCACGAGCACCGCGGCGCTCATGGGCTTCTCGAGGAAGTTCACTCCGCGGCGCAGCTCTCCCTGCGCGAAGAGGTTGTCGCTGTAGCCCGACATGAAGAGCACCTCGAGCCGGGGGTGCTGCTTACGCAGGCACGCGGCGAGGTCGCGGCCGTTCATGCCTGGCATGACGAGGTCGGTCAGGACGAGGTCGAGGGGAGGATCGATGGCAGCCACCAGCTCGAGGGCGGCCTCGGCCGAGGGGGCTGAGAGGACCGTGAAGCCTGCGCGCTCGAGGGTCTTGGTCACCATGGCGCTGAGCAGGGCCTCGTCCTCCACGACGAGCACCATCTCGTGGTTGTCGCGGCGGGGTTGAGCCAGGGGAAGAAGCGTCAGCGCCTCGGCCCCCGGCTCGGGCTGGCGCGGGAAGTAGAGCTTGAAGGTCGTCCCCAGGCCGGGCTCGCTGTAGACGTAAATGTGCCCGCCGCTCTGCTTGACCAGGCCCTTGACCATGGAGAGGCCGAGTCCGGTGCCGCGCGCTGCGCTCTTGGTCGTGAAGAAGGGCTCGAACACCTGCTTTAGGGTCACGGCGTCCATGCCGGCGCCCGTGTCCGAGACGGCCAGCACGGCGTAGGACCCTTGCTCCAGGTGGTGAGCGCGCGCACCCTCCTCGTCGAGGTCGACCGTTTTGAGCTCGATCAGGAGCTTGCCGCCTTGGGGCATGGCGTCGCGGGCGTTGAGGGCCAGGTTGAGCACCGCTTGCTCGAGCTGGGCCGGGTCGACCAGGGCGTAGGCCTGGCGGGGCAGAACGTAGGTCAGATCGACCTGCTCGCCCAGGACGCGGCTCAGCATGGGCTCGGTGTCGGCCACGAGCGCCTTGAGATCGAGGACCTGCGGGTCGAAGACCTGGCGACGCGAGAAGGAGAGGATCCGCCGGCAGAGGTCGGAGGAGCGCTCCGCCGCCTTGAGCACGTGATCGAGGCTCTCGAGGAGCTGCTTGCGGTCGAAGGGTTGGTCGTAGGCGAGGTCCTGGGCTCGCTCGGTGAAGCCAATGATCACGGCCAGCATGTTGTTGAAGTCGTGCGCGATCCCGCCGGCGAGCTGACCGATCGCCTCCAGCTTGCTGGCCCGCAGGCTCGCGCGCTCTCGCTGGGCGAGCTTGCGGCGCAGGTCGTCGCGCTCGCTCAGGTCCCGGATCGTGGCCAGGACGACCAGCTCTTCGCCCAGCTCGACCGGGCTGAGGCTGATCTCGAGCGGGAACTCCTCGCCCTTGGCGTGCAGTCCCTTGAGCTGCATGCCGACGCCCATGGGGCGCGGGACGGGGCGCGAGAAGTAGCGGTCGCGCTGGCCGGGGTGCGCGTCGCGGTAGCGCTCGGGGAGCAGGAATTCGATCTTGCGGCCGACGAGCTCCGCGACGGGGTGGCCGAACATGCGCTCGGTCTCGTCGTTGGCGATCACGATCTCGCCGGAACGATCGACCACGAGCATGGCGTCGAGGGCCGCCGCGAAGATCGCGCGGTACTGCGCGTTGACGGCGGACGCCAGGGGGGAGGAGAACTTCCCCTGGGCCGGCAACGACTCTGGTCCCTGAGATGGCGGATTCACGACTTCCCGACGACTGCTTCCCAGGTCCGAAGATAGGAAACCGTCCGAAACGTCGCAGCAGGCCGAAGCGGAGCTGGGCCGGTTTGGAGTGCAAGTGCTTTCCTTGCACGGGCCCCCGGCCAGAATAAGAGGACGAATGGGTCTGGTTTGACTCAGGCGGCGCGGAAGCCGGAGTCCGAGGCGGGGCGACGCAGGACGGGGCCGAACTCGCCCTTCTCGCCGGTGACCACGAAGCCGAAGCCGCCGTACCAGGCCTCGAGCTGGGCCTGGGTCAGGCCGGCGCAGGCGCGGGCTTCGAGGCCGAGGCTCACGCCCGCCTGGTCCGCGTCGGCGCACACCTCGCGCAGGACGCGCCCGGCGATCCCCTTGCCGCGGTAGCTCGGCGGCACGAACACCCAGTCGATCCAGGCCTTGTCCTCGGCCACCGTGAGGCGGACGCGGGCGATGTTGCGTGGGGCGAGGCGGAGGGCGTACTCGGTCGCGAGGCCCTCGCGGTCCTTCTCGAGCCGCGGCTCGAAGCGGAGCAGGCGCCCGCTGTCGCTGGCCGGCTCGAGCTTGGTCGGGCGACCGACGTGCTCGAGGCGCTGGGTCTTGCGGCTGGGGAAGCGGCCGGAGCGGTTCTCCCGGCGGCGGCGAGCGTCCTCGAGGCGAATGATCGTGGCTGGCTTGCTCATGGCTTTCTCCCGTTCCCCCTCTCTATCGGCGCTCGGGTCGGCTGACTTCAGCAAGAAACATCGGGCGACCGACGGAGTTCGCGCCCCCTCGCGGGGTGGATTCAGGCCAAGCGAGTTAAAGGCTCGTGCTACATGGCCCCGGCGGCGTTGCTCGCGACGGCTCAAGGTCTTACAACGCCAGCACCGGAGGAGATCCGTGGGCGAGCAATCCGTCAGCGGCAACCCGAAGCCCGAGCAGCTGCGGCACTTCATGAAGTGCCTGCTCAATGACGTGTGGGCGCTCGAGACCATGCTCCGCCGGGGCATGGTCGAGACCAACCGACGTCGAATCGGGGCCGAGCAAGAGATCGTGCTCGTCGAGGACTCCTATCGACCAGCGCTGATCAACATCAAGACCCTGGAGAAGCTGCAGGACGACTCCTTCACCACGGAGCTGCCCCGCTTCAACGTCGAGCTGAACCTGCCGCCCCTCGAGCTGGGCGGCAACTGCTTGCGCGAGCTCGAGGAGTCGATCGCGGGTAAGCTGGCCCGCCTGCGCTCGGTCCTGCACGAGCTGGGCGCCGAGCTGGTGCTCTGCGGGATCCTGCCGACCCTGCGGGTCCAGGACATCACCCTCGACTCCATGACCCCCTTCGAGCGCTACTACGCGCTCAACGACGCCCTGACCCGGCTGCGGGGCGAGCCCTACGACCTGCGGATCAACGGGGCCGACGAGCTGATCATCAAGCATGACTCGGTGATGCTCGAGGCGGTCAACACCAGCTTCCAGATCCACTGGCAGGTCGACCCCGACGACTTCGCGCGCAGCTACAACATCGCGCAGCTGCTGGCGGCGCCGACCCTGGCCGCGGCCGTCAACTCGCCCCTGCTCTTCGGGCGCCGCCTCTGGAACGAGACCCGGGTGGCCGTGTTCCAGCAGGCCGTCGACACCCGCACCTCGAGCTACTACCTCCAGGACCACAGCTCGCGCGTCCACTTCGGCCGCCGCTGGGTGCAGAAGTCCGCCCTCGAGCTCTTCCAGGAGGACATCTCGCGCTTCCGCGTGCTGCTGGGCACCTCCGAGCCCCCGCCTGACCCCTTCCTGGACCTCGAAGAGGGGCGCGCGCCCAAGCTCAAGGCGCTCCAGCTGCACAACAGCACGGTCTATCGCTGGAACCGCGCCTGCTACGGGATCAGCAACGGCAAGCCCCACCTCCGGATCGAGAACCGCGTCCTGCCCGCCGGACCGACCGTGGTCGACGAGGTGGCCAACTCGGCGTTCTGGTTCGGCCTGATGGCCGCCTGCCCGCGGGCCTACGGGGACGTGAAGGACAAGATCGCCTTCGAGAACGTGCGCGCCAACTTCGTGGCCGCGGCCCGGCGCGGCCTGGGGGCTCAGCTCCACTGGCTGAACGGGACCATGGTCCCCGTCTCCGAGCTGATCCTCGAGGAGCTCTTGCCCCTGGCCCGGACCGGGCTCGAGCAGCACAAGGTCTCCCCGAGCGATATCGACCGCTACCTGGGGATCATCGAGCACCGCGTGCGGACCCGCCAAACGGGCGCCCAGTGGCAGCTCTCCTCGCTCGAGGCCATGAAGGGCAAGGGCACGCTCAGCCAGCAGCTCTGCGCCCTGACCGCGGCCACGATCGCGCACCAGGAGAAGAACGAGCCCGTCCACGAGTGGGGGCTGGCGCACCTCAACGAGGGCGCGTCCTTCCGCCAGTCCTACATGACCGTCGAGCAGATCATGACCACCGACGTCTACTCGGTGAATCAGGAGGAGCTGCTGGAGCTGGTCGCGCGGATCATGGACTGGAACAACATCCGCTACGTCCCGGTCGAGGACGACAAGCTGCGCCTGGTCGGGCTGATCAGCCACCGCGCGCTCCTGCGCTATCTGGCCCGCGACACCGAAGAGCCGCGCGACAAGCAGATCCCGGTCAAGAGGATCATGCACCGCCTCGAGGACGACCTGATCATCGTCGGCCCCGAGACGCTCACGATCGAGGCCCTCGAGATCATGCGGACCCACCGCGTCGGCTGCCTGCCGGTGGTCAAGGACGAGCGCCTGATCGGCGTCGTGACCGAGCGGGACTTCATGCGGATCGCGGCTCAGCTGCTGGAGAACACGCTGCGCAGCTAGAACCCCGTGCCCGACGACGAAGAGAAGGAGCTGTCGCTACTGCGACAGCTCCTTTGCGATTCGAGAGATGGAACGGAGAAAACTGGAAAACTAGAAGGCGCGGTGAGTGCTCAGCGGAGCTGCCCCTTCGAGTTTTCCAGTTTTCTCCGTTCATGGCTCAGATGAGGAGGGAGCTGTCGCTGACGGCGACAGCTCCCTGATAGCTGCTCATTCGGGCACGGGCACGGGCACGAAGTGAGGCCCGGCACCTACTTCCCGGTCAGCGACTTGGGCCCGAACTCGACCACCAGCTCGTTGGCGACGATCACAGCGCCCGCCTCGAAGGCGTTCTCCTGCGCTGCGCGCCGCTCGGCGAAGGTGTCGACCGTGCCGCGCAGGGTCACGGTGCCGCCCTGCACGGTGATCTCGACCTCGTCCTCGTCCACGAAGGGGCTCCACCACAGCTCATTGCGCACGGCGCTCTGGAGCGCGGCGTCGTCCATGGGCGCGGGGGCGTGCTGGAAGCGATACCAGGTGTGGGTGTAGGGGTAGAGGTCGTAGGAGACGTAGGGCTCATAGACGAGGTGCATCAGGCGCTCGACCTTCAGCCGGTTGTTGACCTCGAGCACGCCCGCGACCTTGCTCGCGATGTCGTCGGCGCTCGTCTTCTCGAACACCGTGTCGACCTCGCCGCGCAGGGTGGCCACGCCGCCGTCGACGCTGACCCTGATCTCGTAGCTCGAGACGTAGGGGTCACGCGCCAGGGCCTTCTCGATCCGGGACTCGATCCGGCTGTCGCTGGGGCGGTTCTCCGAGTCGACCTTGATCAGGTTCTTGACCGCCCACACGCCGACCGTGTGGCGCGCGACGTTGGCCGCGGCGCGGCGGGACTTGAGGTTGTCGACCTCGCCGCGCAGCGTCACCGTGCCGCTCTCGGCCTCGGCGTCGATCTCGAAGCTCATGACTCGGGGGTCGAAGAGGAAGGCGTCCTCGACGGCGTCCTCGAGCTCGCCGTCCTTACGGAGCACGTATTTGTCCTTGCGGAAGCGCTCGTCGCGGCGCCACTCGCTCACGTTCAGGTCGCTGGCGTCGACCTTGGTCACCCCCGCCACGTAGGACAGGCTGCGGGCGCGGCGCTTCTCGGCGGCGCTGCCGACATGGCCGGTCAGCACGACCTCGCCCTTCCCCTTCACGTCGACGGTGATCAACGAGTCGTCGAGGTAGACGTTCCACGCCATGCGGCGGTCGATCTCAGCCATGATCTCGGCGTTGCTGCGGGACTCGCCGTAGTCGACTACGAGCTCGTCCTCGACCGCGGTCACGCCGCGCACGCCCTTGGCGACTCGCACGGCGAGCAGCTTCTCGGCGAAGGAGCTGACCTCCCCGCGCAGGGTCACGACCGAGCCCTCGACGGCGGGGTCGATCTCGTAGCTGTCGGTGGCCGAGTCGAAGAGCAGCGCGTCCTCGACGTCCGCTTCGATCTCAGCGCTGGGGCGCGGCTTGGGCTCGACCTCCAGGCGGTTGATCACGGCGCGCACGCCGCGCAGGGTCTCGGCGATCTCGCCAGCCCGGTCCTTGGCCATCACGTTGTTCACGCGGCCCGCGAGGGTCACGATCCCGCTCACGCAGCTCACGTCGACCTCGAAGGACATCACGCTCGGGTCGGTCCGCAGCTCCTGGTCGATCGCCTCGCCGATCTCGCGGTCGGTGGGCACGTCCTCGCGGACGGCGTCGTCGGGGCTCGCGAGGGCGAAGGGCGCCGCCGCGCCGCTCAGGGCGCAGATCAGGCTCCCGGTCAGGAGCGGGTTGATGGCTCGTCTCTTGGTGCTTTGCATGTGGGTTCCTCCTTGTGACCCACCAACGCGCAGCTCGCTTGCCACTGGCTAAGTCCAGGGAGCTCGTCGTGCGCGGGGCCCGGCAGGGACAGCCGTGTCCAGGAGCGACGCGGTTGTCCTCGCAGTCCTGGTGCCCGTGCCCGTGCCTGAAGCTGAAACGCGAAGGAGCTGTCGCACGGGCGACAGCTCCCTCCCTTCTCTTCTAATGATCGAACCGCCAAGGACGCCAAGGACGCCAAGACTCGCCGGCATTCCTTGGCGTCCTCGGCGTCCTTGGTGGTTCAACTCCGAAGCGCGAAGGAGCTGTCGCACGAGCGACAGCTGAAAACTGGAAAACTCGAAGCAGCAGCTCCGCTGAGCACTCACCGCGCTTTCTAGTTTTCCAGTTTTCTCCGTTCAATCTCCGAAACGCGAAGGAGCTGTCGCGGACTGCGACAGCTCCTCCTTCCAAGCGGGCACGTGGAGGACGTGCCTAGCCGGGCAGCTCCTTGGGGAGGTCGCCCGCGCTGGGTCCGCTCTTCTTGGCGAGCTCGGTCAGGTCCATGCCGGTCGCGTTCTTGACCTGCTCGAGCATCACCACCGCGGCGTTGGTGAGGTTCTTGACGTGGCTCGGCAGCCCGTCGCCGCTGCCGGAGTCGAGCACGGTCAGGCGGTCGATCCGCAGGTTCTTGGCCACGACCGAGGTCACCTTCTCGATCAGCTCGGGGTACATCTGGATCAGGAACAGGTCCTTGTTCTGGCCCTCGGCCCACTCCTTGCGCATCAAGGCGACGGCCTCGGCCGTCGCCTTGCCGTCTTCGAGGATCCGCGCCGCCTGGCCGCGCGCCTCGAGCTCGGCCGCCGTCGCCCGCGCCCGCGCGGGGATCAGGGTGTCGGCCTCCTCGCGCTGCTGACTCAGCTCGACCCGCTTGGACTCCAGCATGGCCTGCTGCTCGACCTGCTCGATCTCGCCTGCCATGTGCGAGCGGCGCTGGGCCTTGAGGCTCTCGGCCTCGAGCGTGGCCTTGTGGACGGCCAGCTCGTTCTCGACCTTGACGATCTCGCGCTCGGCCGCGACCTCGGCCAGCCGGCCCAGGCGCTTCTGCTCGGCGGCCACCTTGCGCGCCAGCGCGTCGGCTTCGGCCTCGGCGATCTTGGCGTCACGCTGGACCTCAGCGCTCTTCTTGCGCGCGATCGCGTCCAGGTAGCCCTGCTCGTCGTAGATGCTCTGGACGAGGAAGAAGTCGAGCACGATCCCCAGCCGGCGCAGCCGCTCCTCGGCCTCGCTCGTGACCAGCGAGCTCAGCTTGCCGCGCTCGGCGTTGGCCTCCTCGGGGGTCATGGTCGCGAGCGCTCCGCGCAGGCAGCCCTCGATCGTCTGCTGGCTAGCTCGGGCCACTGCGTCGGGGTTCTTGCCCAGGAAGCGCTCGATCGCGTTGTCGAGGCCCGCCTCGGGCGTGCCCGCGATCTTGACGTTGGCGCGCCCCTCGACGTTGAGGGGGATCACCCCGGCCGAGAGCGCCTTCTTCATGCGCACTTCGACGGGCATGTTGTTGAGCGAGAGCCGCGCGACCGACTCCACGAAGGGCCACTTGAAGCCGCGCCCGCCGCGGATGACGCGGTAGCCGCGCACGCTCCCGTCCGGCTGGCGAAACTTGCGCCCCGAGAGGATCACGATCTCGTTCGGCTGGCAGATCACCATGTTGGACTTGATGAAGATGATCAGGAGCAGGATCGCGAGCGATCCCAGCCCAATCGAAATCCCGATCAGCTGTGCCTGGTCCACGGGTGGGCCCCCAAAGCTTGTTGCTTAAGCGTCGTAGTAGAGGGAGAACTCGCCCGGGTGCGGGCGAAGGCGGATGTAATCGATCTCGTGCTTGCGCTTGTGAGCGACCCAGGTCGAGATCAGGTCTTCGGTGAACACTCCGCCCTCGAGCAGGAAGTCGTGGTCCCTCTCGAGGGCGTCGAGCGCCTCTTCCAGGGAGCCCGGGGCCGAGCCGATGTCCTTCTTCTCGTCTTCGCTCAGCTCGTAGATGTCCACGTCGATCGGCGAGGGCGGATCGATCTTGCGCTGGATCCCGTCCAGCCCCGCCATCAGGATCGCCGCGAAGGCGAGGTAGGGGTTGGCCGTGGGGTCGGGCGTGCGGAACTCGATCCGCTTCGAGTTGGGCGTGTTGGCGAAGGCCGGGATCCGCACGCAGGCGCTGCGGTTGCTCGCCGAGAAGGCGAGGTTGATCGGCGCCTCGTAGCCCGGGACCAAGCGGCGGTAGGAGTTGGTGGTGGGGTTGGTCAGGCCGCAGAGCGCAGGCGCGTGCGCGAGCAAGCCGCCGATGAAGTAGCGCGCGTTGTCGCTGAGGTCCGCGTAGCCGCCCGGCTCGTAGAAGGTGTTCTGGCCTTCCTTCCAGAGGCTGCAGTGGACGTGCATGCCCGAGCCGTTCTCCTCGAAGAGGGGCTTGGGCATGAAGGTCGCGGTCTTGCCGTAGCGGTGCGCGACGTTCTTGATCACGTACTTGTACTTGAGCGACGAGTCGGCCTGCTGGACGAGGGTCCCGAACTTGAAGCCGAGCTCCTGCTGGCCGGCTGAGGCGACCTCGTGGTGGTGGAGCTCGGCGTCGATCCCGACCGCGCGCAGCACCGAGATCATCTTCGAGCGCAGGTTGTGATAGCCGTCGCTCGGCGGGCAGACGAAGTAGGCCTGCTTCTGGGGCATCTTGTGGCCGAGGTTGGGGCCCTGCTCCCCGCCGCGGTTCCAGAAGGCCATGTCGCTGTCGACGAAGTAGAAGCTGTGCTTGGTGTGCTGGTCGAAGCGCACGTCTTCGAACACGAAGAACTCGAGCTCGGGGCCGAAGAAGGCGGTGTCTGCGATCCCTGTCGTGAGCAGATACTGCTCGGCGCGGCGCGCGACGCCGCGGGTGCCGCGCGAATAGAAGGTGTGCGTGCGCGGGTCGAGGATGTCGCAGAAGAGCGAGAGCGTCGGGTCGTCGAAGAAGGGGTCGACGAAGGCGCTGCTGGGGTCGGGGACCATCAGCATGTCGCTCTCGTGGATCGCCTGGAAGCCGCGCACCGAGCTGCCGTCGAAGCCGAGGCCGTCGCGGAAGGCCTTCAGGTCGAAGGCCTCGACCGCGAAGGTGATGTGCTGCAGGCGACCGAAGAGGTCGACGAACTTGAGGTCGACGAAGCGGATCTCCTGATCGCGGATGATCCCGAACACGTCCTGGGCGGCGAGGGGGCGTCCCATGGCTAGCCGATCGCCCGTGGGCCGCGTTCGCCCGTCTTGATCGAGATCACGTCCTGGAGCTCGGTCAGGAAGATCTTACCGGCGCCGCCCGTCTCGCGGCAGCCCTCGATGATCGCATCGATCGTGGGCTCGACGAAGGCCTCGTTGACCGCGATCTCGAGGCGCACCTTCTGGAACAGGTCGACCTCCTGATCGACGCCGCGGAACACGTGGTGCTCGTCGCGCTCGGGGGCTGTGCCGAGGACGTTGGTGGCGGTCATGTGATAGACCTGCGCCGCGGTGAGCGCGCGCTTGACGGCGGGGAGCTGCTGGGGCTGGACGACCGCGACAACGAGCTTCATGGTCCTACTCCGTCACGAAGATCTGGAAGCCGGCGTAGGACTCCATGCCGTGCTCGCCCACGTCGAGGCCGCGCAGCTCGGTCTCCTCGGAGACCCGCAGGCCAATGATCGAGTCGATCGCCTTGAACACGATCCCCATCGAG
>CALDQK010000333.1 GCA_937911525.1 uncultured bacterium | reverse complement strand
CCCCGACGACGGGGGGGCTGCTCAGGCGCGGCGGCGCCTGGGCCGCCAGCCCTGGCACGAGGTCCTCGCGCCGGCGGCGGGGGCGCGCCCGCTCGAGGACGGCGCGCGCGAGGTGGGTCGCCAGGCGGGCTGGCCCGTGCGGCGTCGTGGTCGGCTGCCCGAGGAGGTGCCCGGCGTCGGTCAAAAAGCGCCCCAACCCGACGCGGCCGCGGCGGAGGTCCGTGAGCAAGGAGCGCAGGTAGGGCAGCACGTAGTGCACGTAGCCCAGCAGCAGCTCGTCGCCGCCTTGCCCGTCGAGCAGCACGGTCACCTCGCCGGCGGCGAGGGACATCACGAACCACTGCGTGATCAGGCCCGGGCGCGCGCAGGGCTCGTCGTGGTACCAGCCGATCAGGTCGAGCAGGCCGACCAGGTCGGTCCCGATCCGCGGCTCGACCTCGGCGCCGCGGCAGCCGAAGCGCTCGTTGACCGCGCGCGCGAAGCGGCGCTCGTCGTAGCCCGGGTCGGCGTGGACGGCGGTGAAGGTCCGCACGGGCTCGGGCGAGCGCCCCGCGGCCAGGGCCACGATCGAGCTCGAGTCGAGGCCCCCCGAGAGGCAGGTGCCGACGGGCACGTCGCTGCGGAGGCGGAGCTCGACCGAGCGCTCGAGGGCCGCGCGCAAGGCGGCGCGGGGATCGCTCAGCCGCAGGCTCCCCGGGGCCGGCGGGCTCCAGTAGCGCCCCTCGCGGCGGCGCTCGCCGCCGCTCTGGGGGCTGACCTCGAGCCAGGTCCCGGGCGTCAGCGCCCGCACGCCGGCCAGGAAGGTCTCGTCGCCCGCGTCCTGCACGCCGTCGCGGAGGAAGCGGGCCAGCACGCGCTCGTTGACGCGTCGGGCGCAGGGCGCCACGGCCAGGATCGCCTTCAGCTCGCTGGCGAAGCTGAGCTTGCCCTCGTGCTCGTAGAGGTAGAGCGGCTTGATCCCGAAGCGGTCCCGGGCGAGGAGCAGGGTCTGGCGGCGCTCGTCCCAGAGCGCGAAGGCGAACATGCCGTTCATGCGCGCCAGGAGGTCGCTCCCCCAGCGCTCGTAGCCGCGCAGGAGGACCTCGGTGTCGCAGCTGGTGCGGAACTCGACGCCCGCGTCCTCGAGCTCGCGCCGCAGCTCGGGGTGGTTGTAGAGCTCGCCGTTGTAGGAGATCACCAGCCCGGCCTCGGCGAGGCGCATCGGCTGGGCGCCCGCCTCGCTGGTGTCGAAGATCGCCAGCCGGCGGTGGCCGAGGACCAGGGGCCCGAGCTCGGCGATCCCTGAGCCGTCAGGGCCCCGGTGCGCCAGCAGAGCGGTCATCAGCCGCACGGGCGCCGCCTCGCTGGGCTCTCCGCGCAGGTTCAGGACTCCAGCCACACCGCACATCGGCGCGCATGCTAACCGTGGCCAGCGCCCGAAGGACGGCTAAACTGCGCGGTCGGTCGTCTCAGGAGGTGCTATGGCTCCGATCTCTTCGTTCAAGCTCGATCCCAACAAGCGGGTCCTCTTCTTGACCAAGGACCCGGACCTGATCCGGAAGCAGATTCGCGGTGAGCTGAACCTCCGCATGGAGGACCTCGCCGTCGAAGACCTCCTCGACGACATCAACACCGACGTCATGACGCCGGCCTGGGTGTGCTTCGACTGGGAGCCCGAAGAGATCGCCAAGAACGCCTACGCAGGGCTGATCGTTGAGGGCGAGCGCCTGATCGGGCCCGGAGAGCTCTACGACGGCGACTTCGAGGTGATCGTCTCGGGCTACCAGAAGGGCGTCGGCTCCTCGCGCGAGACGGCGGTCCAGGCCGAGAAGTACTCGGGGATCCGCCTGGCGGTCGCGGCCTCCTTCGCGCCGATCCACGCGCGCAACAACATCAACCAGGGCGTGCTGATGGGCACGCACGAGCAGCTGAAGCGGCTCCAGGCCGGCGAGGAGATCTCGATCGGCGAGTTCGCCGAGCGCTACGACCCGATCACGCAGGAGATCGTGCGCAAGGGCGGGCTCTTCGCCTTCACCAAGGCGCTGACGGCCAAGGAGGTCTCGGTCCCCGCGCCCGAGACGCCGGCGCAGCCCATGACCATGTGCGAGAAGATCATTCAGCGCCACCTGCTCGCCGAGTGCGCCGCCCCGGCGGTCAAGCCCGGCGACGCGGTGCTGGTCAGCGTCGACGGCGGCTACAGCCACGAGTTCACGACCGCCCAGGTGCACGCCTTCCTCTCCGAGCAGTTCGGCGAGAGCTACACGGTCCAGAACCCCGACAAGTTCGCGGTGTTCGAGGACCACCTGATCTACGCCAGCCACGTGGAGAAGTTCGCTCGCTTCATGCCCAAGATCGAGGTGCTGCGGCAGATGCAGCGCACCTTCCAGGAGCAGACCGGCGTGCTCGGCTTCAACGCCGTCGACGGCGTCTCGCCGGGGATCTGCCACCAGGTCGCGCGCGAGAAGATCATCGAGCCGGGCGAGATCATCCTCGCCACCGACAGCCACACCTGCATGGGCGGCGGCAGCAACGCCTACGCCTACGGGGTGGGCACGACCGAGTACGCCTCGCTCGTGCAGTCGGGCGTGGCCCCGATCGTGGTGCCCGAGTCGATCCGCTTCGAGCTGACCGGCGAGCTGCGCCCGGGCGTCACGGCCAAGGACGTGATGCTCTACATCCTGATGACCTACGCCAAGCGCGAAGAGACCCTCGACCGCTGCATGGAGTTCGGCGGCCCCGGCCTGGCGAGCCTGTCCATGGACGAGCGCGCGACCCTGGCGAACATGGCGACCGAGTGCACCGCCAAGACCGGGATCGTGGAGGCCGACGAGCAGACCGTCGAGTGGATCCGCGCCCGGCGCCCCGAGCTCAGCGCCGAGGACCTGCGCGCCAAGTTCGTGGCCCCCGACGAGGGCGCGACCTACGCCGGCGGCGTGCACACGATCGCGCTCGACGAGATCCTGCCGATGGTGGCGCACCCCGGCGACCCCGACCGCGGGATCGCGAGCGACCCCAAGAACGGCGAGTACATCGAGAAGCTCGACCAGGTCAAGATCGACATCGCCTACGGCGGCTCCTGCACGGCCGGCAAGGAGGAGGACCTCGACTTCTACGCGCAGGTGATGCGCGAGGCCGCCGACGCGGGCCAGCGCGTGGCCGAGGGGGTCGACTTCTTCATTCAGTTCGGCAGCGCCGACGTCGAGACCTACGCGCGCGACAAGGGCTACCTCGACGTGTTCGAGCGCACGGGCGTCAAGATCATTCCCCCCGGCTGCGGCGCCTGCATCGGCTGCGGGCCCGGCGTCTCGACCGAAGGCGACCAGGTGACGGTCTCGGCCATCAACCGCAACTACAAGGGCCGCTCGGGTCCGGGCCGGCTCTACCTGGCGTCGCCCCTGACCGTCGCGGCCTCGGCCGTGCGGGGCTACATCACCGACTACCGAGAGGGCATGTTCGCTGGCTGAGGCGGGCCCCCTGCTCCAGCTGGCCCTCGGCGCGCTGGCGCTCCTGAACCTGGTGACCTTCCTCGTCTACGGCTGGGACAAGCGCCAGGCCCGCGTCGGGGGGCGCCGCATCCCGGAGCGGCGGCTGCTGGGGCTCGTCCTCTGCGGCGGCGTCGCTGGCGGGTGGGGTGGAATGCTCTTCTGGCGGCACAAGACCCGCAAGGCGAGCTTCCTCGGCCGAGCCGCCGCCCTGACGCTCCCCTGGGCCCTGTTCGGGCTCTACCTGCTTCAGGCCCGTTGAGGCGTCAGTAGGAGCGCGCGCGCTCCACGGCGCGCTCGACCACCTGGGGCATCGTCCCGCCGATCAGCTGCTTGCTGGCCCAGCCGGGGATCGCGTAGCCCACGTCCACGTGGTTGACGTAGGTGATCTCGAGCTCCTCGGGGCCCAGCTCGCGGAGGATCCAGGTCCCGTCCAATCGCTTGAACTTGCCCTCGACCAGCGTCCAGTCGACGCGGCCCGCCTCCTCGTCGAGCACGATCCGGATCGTGTAGCTGAGCTTCTTGGGCCCGACCTTGATCGCCTGCAGCACGCGCAGCGCGCCGTCGGCCTCGGTCTCGAGCACCCGACACTCGACGGTGCTGGGCATGAACTCGGGGTAGCCGGCGTAGTCGGTGATCGCGCGCCAGAACGCGCTCCTGCTCACGCGCCGGACCACGACCGCCCTCGCCCGCGTCCCGCCCTCGGGCGGGAGCTCGGTCTGGACCTCGATCTTGGGCTCTCCCTGGCCTCGCTTGCGCTTGAACATGCCCCGATTCTAAGTGTCATCTTCCTGGGACACGAAGGTCCGCTGCTTCACGCCGAGCGGACGTGCCTGCAGCAGTTGAGGCCGAGCGCGCCGCGGCGTTTGGCTTGCACGGGACCGTCCAGGAGGGTGGTCGGTGGTTCGCAGCGGTGCGACTGCATGTCTCTTCGTGGTCTCGGCCTGCCTGACGGGCTGCTCGCCACCGGTGCAGCCCGACCCCCTCGCCCCCGATCGGGTCGCTCGCGAGCTGGTGGACCTGGAGCGAGGCCTCGGCTCCCTGCCCGCCGCGAGCGAGGAGCAGCGCAGCGCGGCCCTGGCCCGCCTGGACGCGATCCTGGCCAAGGAAGCGCAGAGCCTGCGCGCGCGCCACCTGCGCGCGCGGCTGCGCTTGGCCTGGGGCGATCCGGCCGGGGCGCTGGCGGACCTGGACGCCCTCGAGCAGAGCTACGGGCGAGACGCGAGCACCCTCGAGCTGCGCGGCGAGGCGCTCTGGCAGGAGCGGCGCTACGGCGAGGCGCTGGGCCTCTTCCAGACCTGCCTCTCGGTCGAGCCCTCGCGGACCTTGGCGATCTGTCGGATCGGCGACGCGCTGCGCCTGCGCGATCGCAAGGACGAGGCCCGCCGCGCCTACGAGCGGGTGCTCGAGCTCGAGCCCGAGCACCCGGGCGCCAAGGCCGGTCTGGCCGCCTTGGCCGCTGCCCCCCAGCCCCAGGTTCAGCCCAAGAAGCCGCTGCCCAAGCCCAAGGAGGAGCCCCGGCAGCGCGGCCTGCGCCTGGCACGCGCCGGCAAGCACCAGGCCGCGATCGCCCCCCTGGTCGAGGCGCTCCGAGCGACCCCTCGCGACCAAGCGCTGCTGTGGGCCCTCGCCCGCTGCCTGCGGCGCACCAAGCGCTGGGAGCGAGCTGAGCGCGTGCTCTCGGCCCTCGCCGTCGAGGCCCGCCAGGACCCGCAGCTCCTGACCCGCGTCGGGCGCGCGCTGCTGGCCCTGCCGCGCCGCAGCGCGCGTGAGCGCGCCGAGCGCCTGGCCGAGCGGGCCGTGGCCGCCGACGCCGAGCTGGCGGCCGCGCAGCACCTCCTGGGTCGGGCCCGGGCCCGCCTCGACAAGCCCACCGCCGCCGAGGCCTTCCAGCAGGCGCTGACCCTCTCGCAGAGCGACCCGCAGGTCGCCTGCGACTACGGCCTGCACCTGGCGCGCCGCGGAGCCTTCGGCGCCGCGATCCGCGTCTACCGGGCCGGGCTGCAGCGCGAGCCCCAGCACGTCGCCCTGCGGACGAACTTGATGGTCGCGCTCTTCGAGGACGGCCAGATCCAGGCCGGCGACGAGCTGCGCCTGGCGCTGGCCGCCGAGGCCAAGCTCCCAGCCAGCGTGCGGCGCCTGCTCGAGCGCTACGCGCCGAGGGCCCAATGAAGCGCGGCGGCAGACTGGCGCTGGTCCTGTGCCTGCTCCTGGCGAGCTCATCGGGCGCGCACCCCGACGACGACGAGCTGCAGGCCCGGCTCAGGGCGGCGGCCCAGGAGTCGGTCCAGGCGGTCAACTCCTGGGTCCACAACGTGGAGGCGGCGCAGGGCAAGCTGAAGGCGGTCCAGGAGAAGTTCCAGCAGCTCGAGACCCTCCAGGACGCCCTCAGCGGGCGGCGCGACATGGACCAGGTCCTGTGGGCGCTCAAGGAGGTCAACCCCGAGTGGGAGGGCAAGCTGGGGGACCTCGACTCGGTCCGGCGCCTGCTCTACAAGCACCGCGGCACGGCGCCCGGCGCGCACCGCACGCTCGAGAGCGCGCTGCACGGGCTGGCCGACGTGGCCCAGCGCTTCAACGGGCGCGTGCTCGACAAGTGGCGCCGCTCGGGGGTCGGTCAACGGATCCAGGGGATCCTCGCCGGGAAGGGGGCCCTGGGGCGCGCCCTCAACGCGGGCAAGAAGATCCGCGGCCGCTACCTCAACAGCGTGGGCAAGTACCAGGAGGTGCTCGGCCAGGTCGAGGAGCTCTTCAACCCCAACGCGCGCACCGCCTACTCGGGCCTGGACGCGATCGAGAACATCCTCAACACCTTCGGGGACAAGGTCCCCGGCCCCGCCGGCTGGATGATCGAGTTCTTCAAGGAGGCGATCGCGGCGGCCAAGAAGGGGCTCAAGAGCGCGCAGGCGGTGCTGGACAAGAACGCCCGCCAAATGGCCATGACGCGCTCCCTGGTCGACACCGTAGACCTCGCGCTCGAGAACTACCCCGGCGGGCTGCCGCCCCCCGAGGAGCTGCGCGAGGCCAAGGTCCCGCCCGGGGTGCCGGGCCGCTTCTTCGCCTATACGGTCGACGCCAACACCTACGCGGTCCTGCTGGGCAAGCAGTGGTATCCCCTCCACGGTCCCCTGGGGCGGATCGCCGAGGTCGCGCGCTGGATCACGACCGTGCGCAAGACGCCCAAGGCGCGGATCGGCGAGCTGCAGCGCTACGTGAACGACTACCAGCGCCTGGTGGCGGCCAAGCGGCCGCGCTTCGACCGCGACATCGAGGCCGTGCTCCGCCCCATGACCCCGCCCCTGCTGCGGGACTACCTCGACCTGCTCGAGGACTCGAGCAGCTACGAGCGCGTGATCGACTGGCGCCGCCTCCCGCGCGACATCCTGTTCGCGACCTGGCTGCTCGACCCGACCCAGCACGCGCTGCTCGAGACCTACGCCGACTCCTTCGCGAGCAACGCGCTCGTCGAGCTGACCTTCGCCCCCGACCGCGCCCTCGACCCCGCGCAGGTCTCGGTCAACGTGGCCTCGGTCGGCCGCGGCAGCACCCGCGGGCTGAGCTTCAGCTCGGCCGGGACCCAGAAGGTCCTGGTCCCGGTCTACCTGGAGGACCGGGAGGTCGAGGCCTGGGCCAAGAGCAAGAGCACGTGGCGCATCCTGGGCCGAGCGCGCGCCCGCTTGAGCTTCGTTCCGGGGCGGGTCTCGATCCGCCTGGGCGCCAAGGCGCCCGAGGAGGAGGAAGACGAGGACGAGGACGACGACCAGGGTGACGACGAGGGCGAGGACCGCCCGCTCGGCGACGACGACCTGACCCAGATCGGTGGAGCTGGCGGCGCGGACGAAGGCGGCGAAGGCGAGGGCGAGGGCGAGGGCGAGGGCGAGGGCGAGGGCGAGGGCGAGGGCGAAGGCGAGGGCGAGGGCGAGGGCGAGGGCGAGGGCGAGGGCGAGGGCGAGG
>CALDQK010000332.1 GCA_937911525.1 uncultured bacterium | reverse complement strand
TCAGCACGCGCCGGCGGAGCTCGGGGACGGGGCTCTCGATCATTGGGACACTCTCGCCCGCTGCCCTGTGGGATCCAGCAGCGGCGCCCAAGTCATTTCCGCGTCAATGCTTACCTGACTCGTCCGCCGGGAGGCGCTCTACGCGCAGGCTCCACTCGAAGATCCAGCGCTCGTTGTCGCGCTCGCGGATCAACACGCTCTGCTGGAGCTGCCCCTCGATCAGGCGCGCCTGCTGGAAGCGGAAGCGGCCCTGGCGGCGGTAGCGCACGGGCGGGCGCCCGGGGGAGATCATGCGCCACGAGTCGAGCTCCTCGAGCATGGTCTGGCCGCGGAAGGAGCGGCGCACGACCGCCTCGATCTCGATCTCGGGGTGGAGGCTCTCGCGCAGGGTCAGGCGGACCGCGCGCTGGGCGGCCGCGGGCGGGACCCGCAGCACGCTGTCGAGGAGCTGGCGGAAGCGCTCGTCGCGGAAGCGGTAGAGCAGGTTGTCGATGCTGAAGCCGAGGTCGCGCCGCTCGTGGTCGGGGGGCTGCTTGACCTGCCACAGCGCGCGCAGCCCTTCGACGGCCACGACCTGACCGTCGGCGAGGGCGACCTTGACGTCGAAGCCGCGCTGGAGGGGCACGATCCCCACCAGCGACTCCTCGTCGGCCTGGCTCTCGCGCGAGTCGTAGTGGAAGGGGAGCAGGTCCCCGCGCAGGTCGACCTCGAGCGAGCGCAGCTCGGCCCGGATCGTGGCCACCGCCGCGCCGTCCGCGCCCTCGACCGCGACGACCTCGTTGGCGAGCTCGAAGGCGACCAGCACTCGGCGCACGACGCGCTGGTCGCCGTCGGCCACGCGCTTGCGCTGGGTCCAGCGCATGCGCGAGCGCCAGCGCGCGCCGAGGCGCAGGTCGAGGGCGCGCGCCGCGACTCCGCGCGGCGCCGCGGAGGCCTCCGGGGTCGGGCTCCCGCTGAGGGCGCCCCGCGCGGCGCTCTGCTCTTCGACCGCGTGGCGGGCCAAGAAGGAGAGGCCCATGACCAGGTAGACCGGCAGGAGCATGCCGAGCAGGATTCGGAAGGGCAGCGCGTAGCGCTCGGGCTCGGCCTCGCTCAGCCCGACGCGCAGGTCCCGCGCGAAGGCCCCGGCGTCCTCGTAGCGGTCCCCCGGCTGCTGGGCCAGGGCGCGCAGGCACACCCGCTCCAGGGCGGCCGGCACGCTCTTATCGCGCTTGCGCGGCGGCTCGGGGCCGCGCGCGCCCTGGGCCGCCAGCTCCCACACCGTGGCTGCCTTGAAGGGGCGCTCGCCGACGAGCGCCTCGTAGAGCACGACCCCCAGGGCCCACACGTCGCTGGCGGGGCTGGCGCGCTCCTCGCTCAGGCCGAGCAGCTCGGGGGCCATGTAGTAGGGCGTGCCGAGCAGGGCGTCGGTCGCGGTCATGGTCCGCAGCCAGGTGGCGGTCGCGAGGCCGAAGTCGGTCACGCGGGCCCGCCCTTCGCGGTCGACCAGCACGTTGGCGGGCTTGACGTCGCGGTGCACGACGCCGCGGGCGTGGGCGTGGGCGAGGGCCTCGGCGACCTGGAGCACGAGGTCCAGCCGCCGCTCGCGCGAGAGGCGGGGGGCGACCTGGTCAAGGGTCTCCGCCTCCTCGACCAGCTCGTAGACCAGGTAGGGCCGCTCGGCGACCCCGGCGCTGTAGAGGCGGACGATCCCCGGGTGCTGGAGCGAGGCGGCGACCTCGCCCTCGCGCTGGAAGCGCTCCTCCTGCTCGCCGAGGGGGTCGTCGAGGAGCTTGACCGCGACCTGGCGCCCGGTGGCGCTCTCCTCGCAGCGCACGACGAGGCCGGCTGCCCCGCGCCCCAGCTCGCCCACGACGCGGAAGCGGCCCTGGGCGAGCTTGGCACCGACCCTCAGAGGAGCCCCGCCAGGGCGGCCCGCGCCGCCTCGACCACGGCCTCGGGGGCGGGGTCCGCGTCGAGGACCCGCGTCGCGTGGAGCTCGCGGCCCGCGGGCGGCTCGAAGCTGGCGGCCAGGCGCTCGTAGACGCCCAGGTCGGCGTCGGAGGGGTCGGCGCCCCGGCCCGCGATCCGGGCGCGGGCCTCGCTCGGGCTGACCTCGCAGAGGAGGAAGCGCAGGTCCACGCCCAGTCGCTGGCCCGCCGCCAGGAAGGGCGCGCGGCGCGCGGCCGCGCGGAAGGTCGCGTCGACCAGGGCCCGTCCGCCGCCGCGCAGGACCTCCTCGGCGCGGCGCAGACACTCGGCGTAGGTCCGCGCCGTCTGCGCGGGGGTGTAGAGCTCCGCGCCGCCTGGTGCGAGGGGATCCAGCCCGTTGAGCTCCTTGCGGACCGCGTCGCTGCGGATCCAGCGGAAGCCCAGCTCCTCGCTCAGGCGCTGCGCCAGGGTCGACTTGCCGCTGCCGGGCAGGCCGCCGACCAGGACCAGCGCCGGCCGCTCGCGGGGCGGCGCCACCCGGCGCAGGGCGTGCAGGAAGTGGCCCTCGGCGCGGGCGGCCGCCTGGGCCTGCTTCTCGGGGCCCAGCTCGGGCTCGCCGGCGGCGAAGCCGTCGACCTTGCCACGCACGGTCGCCCGGTAGGCCACGTAGAGGTCCATGAGCTCCAGCGCCTCGGGGTCGGCGAGGGCCGCGCTCCAGCGCTCGGCCAGGAGGCGGGCCAGGTCGGCGCGCCCGGCGTGCTCGAGGTCCATGACCAGGAAGGCCACGTCCAGGGCCGGGTCCGAGTAGCGGAAGCGCTCGTTGAACTCGATGCAGTCGACGATCTTGAGGTCCCCGGGCCCGTCGACGTCGAGGTAGACGTGGTCGGTGCGCAGGTCGCCGTGGCAGTCGCAGGGGACGCCCCGCGCCGCGCGGGCCTCGATCGTGGGCTCGAGGCGCGCCAGCAGGGTCTCGGTCCCGCGCTCCAGCCGGTCGAGCACACAGGCCCGCACGCTGACGCCCACACCGCCCGCGGCGTTGGCGCGCACCTGGGCGAAGTTCTCGCGCGCGTTGCCGGCGAAGCTCGCGAAGGAGCCGAACTCGGCGATCGCCGCGCTGCGCTCGGCCCCGCGGTGGAACTCGGCCAGCCGCGCGGCGACCCGCTCGACCTCGGCCGGCATCGTCTCTCCGCAATCCTCGCCCTGCTTCTTCGCTCCTTGTAAAACAGTGTGGGCCTTCCGTAACACGGACGGCCACCGCTTCTTTATGGATGAAGCGTAGCGTTCGTCATTCAGGAACTCG
>CALDQK010000331.1 GCA_937911525.1 uncultured bacterium | reverse complement strand
ACATGGCCCGGATGTTCTTCGGGGGCCGCGGCGGCGGCGGTGGCGGCGGCGGGGCCGCGGCGGGCGGCGGCGCGTCGGTGGCGCCGGTGCAGGTCACCTCGGACCCCCGCACCAACTCGGTGGTCGTCACGGCCAGCGAGGACCAGACCAAGCTGATCGACAAGCTGGTCCAGGAGCTCGACAAGGACCCCGACGCGGTCGTGACCGAGATCCGCAGCTTCACGCTCCAGCACGCCGACGCGACCGAGCTCTCGACCACGATCGCGGCGCTCTTCGACGAGGAGCAGCAGCAGACCCAGCAGCGGGGCGGAAACCAGCGCATGCCGCGCTTCGTGCGCCGGATGATGGGCAACCAGGGCGGCGACGAGAGCGCCAACGAGCGCAACGCGCCCAAGCCCAAGTTCACCGTCGACACGCGGACCAACACCCTGATCGCCTCGGCGACCAAGACCGACCTCGACCTGATCGAGCCCTTGATCAAGCAGCTCGACAAGGACCCGACCGAGTCCTCGGGCGTGCTCGTGATCCCGCTCCGCCACGGCGAGGCGGCCAACATGGCCACGATCCTGACCACCGCGCTCCAGGAGCAGAGCGGCACGACGGCGGGCAACGCGCGGAACAACCGCAACAACCGCAACAACCGCAACAACCGCAACGCCGCGGCGGCCGCCACGGGCACCGGCGCGGGCGCGACGGGCCTGGTCGGCGAGGTGACCGTGGTCGCGGACGAGGACGCCAACGCGCTCGTGATCACCAGCTCGCCGCGCAACTTCGAGCGGATCCGCGCGATCGTGGGCAGCCTGGACCGGCCTCGGCGCGAGGTGTTCATCGAGTGCCTGATCGCCGAGGTCCAGCTGAGCGACCGCGGCGAGCTCGGTATCCAGTGGAACTCGGCCTTCACCAACTCGGCCGAGAACGACGAGGACGGCAGCCAGACCCTCGGCACCGACTTCGGCTTGGACGCGCTCCAGGACGGCCTGCGCTACACGACCACCAGCGACAAGTTCTCGGGCCTGCTGCGCGCGCTCAAGACCGAGGGCCGGCTGAACATCCTCAGCTCGCCCAAGATCCTCGTGACCGAGAACGCGGACGCCGAGATCTCGGTCGGCCAGGAGGTCCCCTTCGTCACCAACTCGCGGATCCCCCAGAACGGCGACACGGTCAACACGATCCAGTACCGCGACGTGGGCATCATCCTGCGCGTGACCCCGCAGATCAACGAGGACGGCTACGTGCGCATGACCGTCCACCCCGAGGTCAGCTCGATCGCGCCGGACTCCGAGTCGGTCCCGATCACCGACGGCGTCCGCTCGCCGAGCTTCAACAAGAACTTCGCCGACACCAACATCGTGGTCCGCACCGGCGAGACGGCGGTGATCGGCGGCATGATCCGCGACGAGCTCTCCGAGACCGTGTTCAAGATCCCCTTCCTGGGCGACATTCCGATCCTGGGTCGGGTGTTCCAGAGCAAGAGCAAGGAGAAGGTCAAGCAGGAGATCGTGGTGTTCCTGACCCCGCGCGTGGTCGAGGACGCCGGCACCCTGCGGCGCGTCTCGCGCAAGGCCCTGGCCGAGTACGCCAACGTCCCCGCCGAGATCGTGCAGGCCAAGCTCGACCGCTGGCTGCGCGGGATCGAGGAGGACACCCACCCCTACGACTACAACCGGGGCACGGTCCTGCTCGAGGTCGGCAAGGTCGACGACGCCATCGAGGCGCTCAAGGGCGCGGTCACGCGCAAGCCCAAGGACGCGGCCAGCCGCTTCAACCTGGCCCTGGCCCTGGCCCGCGCGGGACAGCTGGCCAAGTCCGAGGAGCAGCTGCGCCAGGCAGAGCTCCTCGACAAGACCGACCCTGAGATCCCCTACAACCTCGGCGCCGTGCTCTGGCGGCGCGAGGACTACCCCCGCGCGGCGGTCAAGTTCCGCCGCGCGCTGACGCTGGACGCGACCCACGAGGGCGCGCGAATCTGGCTGACCAAGGCGCTGCGGCAGATCCAGCGCCTGGAGACCGAGGTGCTGGGTGGCCAGAAGAAGTAAGGCGAGCGCGTGGATCCTGGGGCTGGGCCTGAGCCTGGCGGGGCTCGCGGGCTGCGCCAGCGACCCCGAGCCCACCCCGGACGCCGACGCCCAGGAGGGCGAGCGCCCTCGCGCCAGCGACGACCCCCAGCCGGACACTCAAAACCCGGAGGCGCCGCCCCTCGGCTCGCCTCGGGAGAAGATCCGCCCTCAGGACGTTGAAACCGAGGATTGAATTCCTGGGGGGCTGCGCCCCCCAGACCCCATCTTTGGGCCCGCGAAGCTGTGTGAGTGGAGTCGCCCTGTGTGGGGCGCATGGGGTGGGCGAGTCGCCCTGTGTGCTCGCTAGCGCTCGCCAGGCTCAGCGGACGCAGCTTCAGCTGACTTGGTCGCCTCAGCGTGCCGTGTCGTCGAGCGCGCTGCGAATGCGCTGGGCTAGCTTCTCCTCGCCTTCGTATTCGTCGATCTTGATCTTGAGCCGTCGGCAGGCTTGCGCCAGCTCCTCGCGTGACATGAAGGCCAGGACTCGCGCGAGGGTCACGCCTGCGAGCGCCTCTTGGGCGGCGGCCTTGGTTCGCTTGGAGCTGAGCGGCACGTCCTCTTCGGCGGCGAGCTCGTGCAGGCGGCGTAGCTTGAGCACCCCCAGCACTTGCGGGAGGAGCAGCGCCTGCGGCTCCGCATTGCTGGAGGCTTCCTCGACGCCGAAAGCGAGCTGGCCGTCGTGGCCGGCGTAGTGGATCACGAGGTCCGGGCTGCGCCGATGGAGCTCTTCGACGCCGCCCCGGGTCAGCGCAACGCAGTCGAAGATCCAAAGCTCTCGGAGCGCTTTGGAGCCGCTCAGCTGCGCTAGGCCTTCGTCGGAGATCCAAGGCGAGAGCTGTTCGAGGCTCAGGACCTCGAGCGCCGGAAGCGAAGCGACCCACTCCAGGGCGTCGTCGGTGAACTTGCGGAACTGCTTGGGGTCGAGGTGGCCGGAGCGATACTCGTCGACCTCGAACAGGCGCAGCTCTCGCAGCTGCTCGAGCCTCTGCTGGGAGCGCAGGCCAGCCACTGTGAAGCGGTTGGTGCCCAGGGTGAGGCGCTCGAGCTTGGGTTGGCGCGCGAGCATCGGCAGGGCGGGATCGGTCAGGTTCCACGACCACTGCAGGTCGAGCCCGCGCAGCTCTGGGAGCGCTGGCAACGCGAGGGAGCGCTTGCCTGAGAGGTTGCGGCAGTTGCTCAGGTCGAGGTCGGTCAGGCGCTCGAGGGGAGCGAGGTGGGCGAGTCCGTCCCCGAATGCGCCCTTGAGACCGCGCAAGCTCAGGGACCTCAGGTTGGGCAGGGCGCGGAGGTGAATCAGGTCGCCGTCCTCCCACTGCCGGTTCTGGCACTGCAGCTCGCGTAGGTGGGACAGGGAGGCGAGGTGGCGCAGCCCCGCTGCGCTCGTCCGGTGGCAGCCTGACAGATCCAGGAACTCCAGACGCGGGGCGACTTCAGCGAGGCACGCGAGGGCCCGGTTGGTGATTTGGCTGCAGCTCCTCAGCGAGAGCCAGCGCAGGCCTGGCGTGTCTGCCAGGAGTCTCAGGTCCTCGTCGCTGACCCGCGAACGCTCGAGGGAGATGCCCTCCAGGCCCTGCTCCCGCAGCTCGACCAGGAGCGCCGCATCGAGCTTGCAGGGGGTCGGTCGCACGAGGAGTCGGCGATGCGCCGGGACTTCGACCCCGGTCTTGCCGGTCGTCCCGACCTCGAGCTCGCGGCCGTTGAGTGCCAAGACGCTGATCCGCAGCTTCAGCCGGGAGGAGACCTGCCGAGCCGAGTAGGAGTGGACCTCGAGGAGGTGGTCGACTCCAAGCCCCAGCCTGCGACGCGCGCGGATCAGGGCCTCGAGCAGCCCTGGCTCGCACGGGTTCTGGGCGTAGGACCGCTCCGCTGCGCGGAGAGCTGCGTCGCTCATGCCCCCGAGCCTAGCGCCCGAGCGGATCGGGCGGCGCTACTTGGTCGCCTTCTTCTTCTCGAAGCCGAACTCCAGGTCGCGCCACTGGTGGGAGCACGCCCGGCAGCGGGCGCTCCAGGTCATGCCCTGGGGGTGGCCGCGCAGGGTCCGCTCAGGCGGCGTCTTGGTCTCGCACTTGGGGCAGCCCGCGAGGGGCTTTCCGAGCAGCGCCTGGAGCTGCGCTCGCTCGGGCTTGGTCAGCTTGGCCAGGGGCCAGCGGCCGTAGGAGCCGCGGTAGGTGCGGTAGCCCTTCCCCGCCGGGGTCAGGAAGAGCAGGTAGCGCTGGCCCGACTTGGCCAGGCGCTCCTCGTCGAAGGTCCAGTCCTTGGGCTCGATGCAGGCCGAGCCGTCGCTGAAGGCCCAGCTGACGCTCACGACCTCGCGCTTGGCGCCGCAGCGAGGGCCGCCTTCCTTGGGGGCCTTCCAGACCTCGTCCACGTACCACCAGGTCGGGACGCCGCCGAAGTAGCTCGGCTTGGCCTCGTCGTCGTGGCGGTTGAACTCGGCGACCACGATCAGGGGCGCGCGCAGGGCCTGCTCGAGGGTCGGCGCCGCCATCGGCTTGGCCTCGGCGAGCAGGCAGGTCGAGACGAGCAGGGCCAGGAGCGTGCGGGCGAGCATGAGGCCTCCGAGGTTGGCCGCTTGGACGGCGTCGATGCGGGTCGGGTTCTCCAGGGGCCTAAGTCCTGCTGCGTGAGGCTCAGTCCTGGGTGGCGCGCGCTCGCCGGCGGACCTCGTCCGCCGCTCCCTGCTGCTGGACGCCCTCCTGGGTGGACTTGGTCCCGCTGGCCTCCTTGGCGCCCTGCGCGGCGCTGCGCTCGACGGCCTTCGTCTCGGCGGCGGCCGCCCCGCGCCCGGCTCCGTGAGCGGGCTTGGCCCCGCCCCTCGAGAGGAGGGACTTGGTGAAGATCACCACGTTGTCCATGAGCATCGCCGAGGCCAGCTTGGCCTTGGCCAGCAGGATCTTGCCCTTGGCCAGCAAGATCGCCTTGCCGCCCCCGCGGACGCCCGCGTGGGGGAAGCGGCGACCGAAGGCCTGGGCGACGCGCCCGAACACGTTGCCGAGGCCCCAGAAGCTGAGGCCCGTCAGGACGCCCAGGCCAGCGGAGCTCGCCACGTGGTGGTGCCAGGGACGGCGGTGGAGCAGGTTCGCGACGACCTCCTCGAGCCCCGTCGCCATGCCGCCGCCGCCGCCCCAGAGGGCGGCCTTGGCCAGGGCCGACTTGGCGAAGATCGCCATCCCCGCTGTGCCCGCGAAGAGGCCGCCGATCGCCGCGCCCGCCACGGTCGTCGCGACCACGTCCTTCCAGTTCGGGCGCTCCCCGTTCAGGAGCGAGATCGCGACGCTCGTCCCGGCGCCCAGGACCGCGCCGACCAGCGCGCCGATCACGATGTGGGGGAGCAGCCCGCTCGGGTCGTCGTGGTTGAGCGGGTCGTTGCCGGCGTAGGCGTAGGGGTTGAGCCCGCCCAGCCAGCCGGCCGGGTCGGGGGTCAGGAAGCGCGCCGTGCGCGGGTCGTACTCGCGGGCGCGGTGGTAGAGGAGCCCCGTGGCCGGGTCCTGATAGCGCGCCGCCCAGCGGAAGGGGAAGCGGGCGGCCAGCGGGCCCTCGGCCGCGACGGGCTCGCCGAAGGCGCCGTAGCGG
>CALDQK010000330.1 GCA_937911525.1 uncultured bacterium | reverse complement strand
ATCTGTCCGGGCGGTCTGGAGGTCAGCGACAGCCGTTCCTAATTCCCGGTTCAAATTCAAATTCAAATTCGAACTAACTAGGGAAGCGACTGGTAGCTGGTCAGCTCCTCGCTGACCTCGCTGATCGCCTTGTTGACGCCCATCTGCTCGGCCGCCTTGCGACCGTACTTGTCCAGGCCGTTGTCCTCGAGCGTGCTGCGCTGGCGCTTGAGGTATTGCTCGGCCTTCTGGGCGCTCTTGATCGCCTTCTGCTTCTCGCCGGCGCCGGCGTAGCACTTGGCCAGCTTGCGGAACAGCCCCGCGACCTCGCCGTAGCACTGCGCCATGAAGAGCCGGGCCGACTCGGCGGCGGCGCCGCCCTTGGCCGACTTGAAGAGCTCGCGCGCCTGCTTGAAGCGCGGGATCGCCTCGGTCTTCAGGTTGAGGCGGATCCGGCTGGCCGCGTCCTCGTAGAGGCGCTTGGCCTTGTCCGGGTTGGGCACCAGCTCCATCGCGACGGCTTCGCCGTAGAAGTCCTCGCAGGTGGCGAAGGCCTCGGCGGCCTCCTTGTAGCGCTTGGCGGCGAGCAAGAGCTCGCCCTTGCGCTCGAGGCCGGAGCGGCCGGCCCGATCCAGGACCTTGATCGCCTCCTCGGTCTGACCCAGCGCGTGGAGCGCGTTGGCCTCGCCGACCTTGTAGCCCTCGAGGCGCGCGATCGTGAGCGCCTCCTTGGCCCGCTTCTCGGTCCCGATCGCGAGCAGGGTCGCGATCTCGCGGATCACGTCCTTCTCGCGCCGATACACGGCGACCGCCATGTAGGGCTTGTTCATGACCATGTAGAGCTGAGCCGTCTCGAGCGCGATCGGCCGACGGAGGCGGCTGGTGCGCTTGAGGCGGCGCAGGATCTGCTCGAAGGCCAGCGCGGCGGCCGAGAGCTTGCCCTCGCGCCGCAGCATGCAGGCCGCGCGCCGCAGCTCGCTGAGCTTCATCGGCTTGGCGGCCTGCGGCTGCCCGCCCGGCTCCCCGCCGCCCTGCGCCAGCGCTCGTCCGCAGGGGACCAGCGCCAGCGCCGCGCTCGCGAGGAGCGTGGGCAGCACAGCCAGGAGCTTCAGTTGAGGGCGCGTCGACACGACCTACCTCCGCGGAGAGACCCGAGCGTAGCGCAGATTGCGCTGCCGAGGCGGTCGAAGCGCCTAGCGCTTGTCCATGGGGACGTAGTCGCGGGTGCTGTTGCCGACGTAGAGCTGACGGGGACGCGCGATCTTCTGCTCCTTGTCCTCGAGCATCTCGCGCCACTGGGCCAGCCAGCCGGCGGTGCGGCCGATCGCGAAGAGCACGGGGTAGAAGTCGATCGGGAACTTCATCGCCTGGTAGATCAGGCCGCTGTAGAAGTCCACGTTCGGGTAGAGCTTGCGCTCGACGAAGTACTCGTCCTCGAGCGCGATCCGCTCCAGCTCCACGGCGATCTCGAGCAGCGGGTTGACGCCCGTGATCTCGAACACCTGGTGGGCCAGCTTCTTGATGATCCGGGCCCGCGGGTCGTAGTTGCGGTAGACCCGGTGGCCGAAGCCCATCAGGAGCTCTTCCTTCTTCTTCACCTTCTCGACGAAGTTGGGGATGTTGTCCTTGGTGCCGATCCGCTCGAGCATGTAGAGCACCATCCGGTTGGCGCCGCCGTGCAGGGGCCCGTAGAGGGCCGAGGCGGCCGCCGAGAGGGCGGTGTAGGGGTCGGCGTGGCTTGAGCCGACGCCGCGCATCGCGGTGGTCGAGCAGTTCTGCTCGTGGTCGGCGTGCAGGATGAAGAGCACGTCGAAGGCGCGCTCGAGCACGGGGTGCGGCTTGTAGTCCGGCTCGTTGATGTTGAACACCATCGAGAGGAAGTTCGCCGGGTAGCTCAGGTCGTTGCGCGGATAGACGTAGGGGAGGCCCTGCGTGTGGCGGTAGGCGAAGGCCGCCAGGGTCGGGACCTTGGCCAGGAGCCGAATCATCTGCGCGCGGCGGCTGGCGGGGTCGCTGACGTCGCCGGCCTCGGGGTAGAAGCTCGAGAGGGCCGCCACGCTGCTGATCAGCATCGACATCGGGTTGGCGTCGTAGCGGAAGCCCTCGATGAACTTCTTCATGTTCTCGTGGACGAAGGTGTGGGTCGTGACCTCCTGCGTGAAGGCCGCGTGCTCCTCCTTGCTCGGCAGCTCGCCGTTGATCAGCAGCTGCGCCACCTCGAGGAAGCTCGACTCCTCGGCCAGCTGCTCGATCGGGTAGCCGCGGTGCTCGAGGACGCCCTTCTCGCCGTCGATGTAGGTGATCTCGCTCCGACAGGCGGCGGTGTTCTTGAAGGCGGGGTCGTAGACCATGAGGCCGAAGTCGTCCTCGCTGGTCTTCATCTGCCGGAACTCCATTCCGGTGACGGCGCCGTCCTTGATCGGCAACTCGAAGGTCTTGCCAGTGCGGTTGTCGGTGACGGTCAGGCTGTCCGAACGCTCGGCCACGGTGTCCCCTTTTGGGTTAGTTGAGCGCGGGCCCCCACCCACGCAGCGACGCGTAAAGCCCGCCCGATCCCTGCCCAGGATGGTGCGGGCCGCGAATCATACGGGGGCGAGAGTGCCGGGTAAACCCAGCCGGTGACCGCTGGGTTAAAGTGTCGCCATGCGCCGCCTGGTCCCCCTGGCTCTGGTGTTCCTGCTCTCCGTGGGCTACCCCTGCGCCCCGCTCTGGGCGCAGGAGCAGGTCGAGCCCAAACGAGAGCTGAAGCAGCCCGACACCGCCGCCGCCCTGCGCTGGCTGGCCGGCAAGCAGGGCTCGGACGGCTCCTGGGGCACCAAGGACAAGCTGGCCTTGACCGGCATGAGCGGCCTGGCCTTGCTCGCCTCGGGCTCGACCGCCAAGCACGGGCCCTTCGCCCAGCAGATCCGCCGCGCGATCCGCTTCGTGATCTCCTGTCAGAAGCACGACGGGATGGCCTTCATTCACGGCTCGAGCGGCTACAGCGCGATCCACAACCACGGCTACGCGCTCCTGTTCCTGACCCAGGCCTACGGCGAGGCCGGGCCCCTGGACAAGGAGCTCCAGTACGCGATCCAGCAGGGGGTCAAGGCCACGGTCCGCAGCCAGTTCACCAGCGGGCGCAAGGACGGCGGCTTCGGCTACTTCCTCTACGGCAAGGTCCTCAACGAGCACCGCCACATGTGGAAGGACGACGAGTCCTCGACCACGATCAGCCAGATCCAGGCCCTGCGCGGCGCCCGCAACGCCGGCTTCCCCGTCCCCAAGCGAGCCCTCGAGCGCGCCGGCGCCTACATCGCCAAGTGCCGCCACCAGACCGGCGGCTTCGTCTACTCCTACGGCAACTACCGGATCAGCTTCCTCGAGGACAGCAACCGGCCGACCTTCGCGATCACCGCCGCGAGCACCGCGGTCCTGCACGCCCTGGGCAGCTACGACGGGCCCCTGGTCGACGGCGGGATCGCCTACATCCAGGCCTTCCGCCCGCCGACCCGCAAGAAGGTGCCCTTCTACTACTACGCCCACTACTACGCGGCGCAGGTGATGTACATGAAGGGCGGCGCCCAGGGGAAGAAGTGGCTGGGCGCCGTGCGCGCCGAGCTCGCCGAGCGCCAGCGCAGCGACGGCAAGTGGGGCGCCGACCCCGAGGACTCTCTGGCCCCGACCGACTCGGAGGTCCTCAACACCGCCTGGGCCCTCCAGGTGTGCCAGATCGAGAGCGGCTTCCTGCCGATCCACGAGCGCTGAGCGAGCGTCCCCCCGACGCGCTACCGTCTCTGCCGTGAGCGAGCTGCAGCTCTTCGACCTCCCCGACCCGGACCCCCCCGAGCCCGCCGACCTGCCGCCCCTGGTCTCGGTGGCGGCTGAGGTGCCGGTTCCGCGTCTGTTCACCTACCGCGTCCCGCCCGAGCTCGAGGCCAAGGTCGAGGTCGGCGTGCGGGTGCGCGTCCCCTTCCACGGGCGGACCGTGAGCGCCTTCGTGGTCGAGCGCCCCGAGACGAGCGAGGTGCCGGTCCGCAAGCTCAAGCCCCTGAGCGCGGTCCTGGACGAGGTCGCCGTGCTCAAGCCCGACGTGCTCGAGCTGGCCCGCTGGGCGGCGCAGTATTACCGCGCGTCCTTGGGCGAGGTCCTGGCGGCCGCGATCCCCAAGTCGGTCGGCGGCGCGCCGCGCGGGCGCGACCCCGCCCGCTGGGTGGCCCGGCTGCCGGGCCCGCTCCCCAAGCGGCTCGGCAAGCGCCAGTTCGCAGCGCTCGAGGAGCTGGAGCAGGGCGCACGGCCCTACACGGACCTGCGCGCGGCGGGGATCCCTCCCCACGTGCTGGCCCGGCTCGAGGAGCTAGGGCTCGTGACCCAGCACGCCAGCGCGCCGGGGGACGACGAGGTGGCCCAGCCGCCCGAGCTGACCGGCGAGCAGCGGCTGGTGCTCGCGCCCCTGCTCAAGCAGATCGACGAGGGCCGCAGCGGCGCGACCCTGCTCTTCGGGGTCACGGGCTCGGGCAAGACCGAGGTCTACCTGCGCGCGATCGAGCGGACCCTCTCGCTGGGCAAGGGCGCGATCGTGCTCGTGCCCGAGATCTCGCTCACCCCCCAGACCCTGGCGCGCTTCCGGGCCCGCTTCGGCGAGACGGTCGCGATCCTGCACAGCCAGCAGAAGGGCTACGACCGGCGCAAGGAGTGGTGGCGCGTGCACCAGGGCGAGGCGCGGGTCGTGATCGGCCCCCGCTCGGCGGTGTGGTCACCGGTCAGCGACCTGGGCCTGATCGTGGTCGACGAGGAGCACGAGAACACCTACAAGCAGGAGAACAACCCGCGCTACAACGCCCGCGACCTGGCCGTGGTGCGCGGGCAGCAGGCCCTGGCGCCGGTGCTCCTCGGCTCGGCCACGCCGGCGCTCGAGTCCTGGCGCAACGCGCGCACGGGGCGCTACCGCCTGGGACGGCTCATGAAGCGGCCCGGCGGGGCCAAGCTGCCGCGGGTCCGGATCGTGGACATGGGGCGCGAGTGGGCCGAGGTCAAGCGGGCCTCGCTCCTGAGCCGGCTCCTGGTCCGCGAGGCCAAGCTCAGCCTGGAGCGCAAGGAGCGGGTGCTCCTGTTCCAGAACCGGCGCGGCTACACGACCTACCTCCAGTGCAAGGCCTGCGGCTTCGTCCTCAAGTGCAAGACCTGCGACATCTCGCTCACCTATCACAAGCGGGGCGAGGTGGTCGTGTGCCACTTCTGCGACGCGCACCAGCGCCCGCCCCAGGACAACTGCCCCGACTGCCTCGGGCCCCCGCTCAGCCAGCGCGGGGCCGGGACCGAGCGGATCGAGCAGGTCGTGGGCCAGATCTTCCCCGAGGCCGCGGTCGGGCGCCTCGACACCGACGTGATCCGCGGCGGTGAGACGGCCGAGGAGGTCCTGGCCCGCTTCGCCGCGGGCGAGCTCGACGTGCTGGTCGGGACCCAGATCGTGGCCAAGGGCCTGCACGTGCCCGCCGTGACCTGCGTGGGCGTGATCTCGGCCGACGGCTCGCTGGCCCTGCCCGACTTCCGCAGCTCGGAGCGGACCTTCCAGCTGATCGCCCAGGTCGCGGGCCGCGCCGGGCGCGGGACCCGGGCCGGGGTCACGGTCGTGCAGACCTTCACGCCCGAGCACTTCGCGATCAAGGCCGCCGCTGAGCACCGCTACGAGGCCTTCGCCAGCGAGGAGCTCGTCCAGCGCGAGGCCCTCGCCTACCCGCCCTTCGGCCGCCTGCTCAAGGTGCTCGTGCGCGGGCCCCACGAGGAGCAGGTCGCGGCCTACGCGGCCCACCTCTGCGCCGTGCTCGAGGCCCTCCCGGAGGGCGCCGTGACCGGGGTGCTCGGCCCCGCCGCCAGCCCGCGGGCCTACCTGGCCAACAAGTTCCGCTATCAGCTCCTGGTCAAGGCCAGCGCCGGCGGGGTCCGCGCCGCCCTCGCCGCCCTCGAAGCCGAGAAGCTGCCGGCCCACGTCGAGCGGATCCTCGACGTCGACCCCTTCCATTTGCTCTGAGACCGCGCGCGGGTCTGGATGGCGTCCGCCCCTCGGGGCGCGCATAATCCGCGCCCCGTGGACGCAGACATCGATCACAAGGACCTGCTGAAGAACCGCCTCGGCGCGTTCATTCACCACCCCTTCACCAGCCTGGTGGTGGCGCTCCTGATCCTGCTCTCGGTCAGCCTGGTCATGGTCCACCTGACCCTGCCGGAGGACCACCGCGCCCAGGGCCCGATCGAGCTGCTGCAGTGGCTGATCACGGCCGTGTTCGTGCTCGAGCTCTCGATCAAGTGCTACGTGGCGCCCAGCAAGGCGCGCTTCTTCGGCCAGTACTGGATCGACATCATCGCGACCCTGCCCTGGACGCAGTCCCTGCGCGTGCTGCGCGTGCTGCGCCTGCTGCGCGTGTTCCGGGTCGCGGTCATCCTCTCGCGCCGGATCCGCTTCGTCTCGGCCCTGTTCCGCAGCGCCGTGGGCGAATACGTGGTCCTCGGCCTGATCATGCTGATGCTGCTCGCGGTGGGGACCTTCGCGCTCTACGTGAGCGAGGCTCGCGCCCGCAAGCGCGAGCAGGCCCAGCAGCTGCAGGAGGTCGCGACCCAGGTCGCGGCGATCGAGCGCCGCCTCGGCAAGCGCGACCCGCGTCACCACGCGCCGATCCCCGGCCAGGCGCCGACCCGCAAGGAGCTCGAGCACCGCCTGACGGCGCTCCAGGCCCGGGTCGCCCACGACGAGCAGCTGAGCGACGCGCACCGGCGTCAGCTCGGGGCCGAGGTCGACGACCTCCAGAACCTGCTCCCCGCTCCCCCCGATCAAGCCCAGGACCTGGGCGAGATCGAGAACTCCTTCTGGGCGACCATGTTCTTCCTGGTCGCCACCGAGCCCATGATCGACGTCCCGCGCACCACGGTCGGGCGCGCGGTCGTTCTGGCCGTGATGTTCGGCGGGCTGACCACCTTCGCGCTCTTCACCGGCGTGGTGACGGCGCTGATGGTCAACCGGCTCAAGCGTCGCATGGAGATCGACGACATGGACCGCTTCTCTCTCAACGAGCACGTCGTGATCTGCGGCTGGAACCGGCTCGTGCCGCTGATCATCGACGAGGTGATCAGCGCCTCGAGCCAGAGCGACGACACCGCCGTGGTGTGCGTGGCCGACCTCGAGGACCCCCCCGAGGAGGTGACCCAGCGCAACAACGGGCGGATCTACTTCGTGCGGGGCGACTACACCAAGCCCGAGACCCTCGAGCACGCGCGCGTGCCCTACGCCAAGCGGGCCATCATCGTGGCCGACACCACGATCCCCCAGCGCAGCGACCAGGACCGCGACGCGAGGACCGTCCTGGCGGCGCTGATGATCGAGCGGATGAAGCCCGACATCTACACCTGCGCCGAGCTGCTCAACCCCGACAACGAGGTCCACCTGCGCGCGGCCGGGATCGAGGAGGTCGTCGTCACCAGCGAGGCGGGCGGCCACCACCTCGCGATCGCGGTGCTCCACTTCGGCCTGGCCAACGTGCTCAACGAGCTGATGACCTCCAAGATCGGCCACACCCTGCGCAAGCAGGCCGTCCCCGCCGACTGCGTCGGCCAGGGCTTCATGGACGTCGTCCAGCGCTGCAAGCGCGAGCGGGACTGGCTGGTGATCGGGATCGAGGTCCAGGGCCAGGTCGGACCCAACCACGAGAGCTACGCGATGCGCCTCAACCCCGACCCCGACCTGCGGGTCGGCGAGCAGGACAACCTGGTCCTGATCGGGAGCACGGTCGTCTAGGGCGCGAGGCGGGCGCCTGCCGCCCGCTGCGCGCCGCGATTGAAGCGGGACCGGAGTCGCCCCCTGGGCTATGATCCGCCCCCATGGCCCTCGCCCCTGACGATCCCCGCCGCCAGCTCTTCGGCACGGTCGGCTTCGACAAGTCCCTCGCGGGGATCGAGCTGACCGAGGTCGACGCCGGCCACGCCGTGGCCGAGATCACCGTCGCCGACCCCGTCCAGAACTGGGTCGGGACGCTCCACGGCGGCGCGATCGCGACGATCGTCGACGACGTGGGGACGGTCGCGATCATGAGCGTCGACCGCGACGGGCGCCCCGGCGTCACGACCGACCTCAACGTGAGCTACTTCTCCGCGGCCCCCAGCGGCGCCCGCGTCCGCGCCAGCGGACGGGTGCTCAAGATCGGCCGCACCCTGGCCTTCGTGGAGGTCGACCTGCACCTCCTCGACGAGGCCGGCCAGCCCGGCCGCCACGTCGCCCAGGGCCGCATGACCAAGTTCATGGCCACGTGAGCGCGGCGCGCCGGCTCCCCTGCGGCGTCCTGCTCTGCCTGGCCCTCCTGGCCAGCGGCTGCGTCACGGCCCCGCCCCCCGAGCCCGAGCCGGCGTGCACCTCGCCCGCGGGGCCGGTGTTCCTCGTGCACGGGATCTGGCCCGACTCGGTCAGCTGGTGGATCGACGAGGTCCAGGAGGAGCTGCACGCGCGCGGGATCCAGACCCTGCCCGCCGGCTACACGACCTTCGTGTTCGGCTACCTGAGCGGGCTGGGCACCGACGGGGTGGCTGACCGCGTGGCCGCGACCGAGCACGCCCTGCGCCGCCGCCACGCGCGCACGGGCTGCGAGGCCGAGCTGCGCCTGGCGGGCCTGGGCTTCAGCGCGGGGACCGCGGTCCTCGGCAAGGCGGCCGAGCGCGGCGCCACCTTCGAGCGGCTCTACTTCGCCGGCTCGCCGGTCCCCGCTTGGGCCGACTGGCTCGAGGACCAGCTGCGCGAGGGGCGGATCAAGCGGTTGATCAACTACTACTCCCTGCTCGACGGCGTCACGGGCGCCCTGGCCGGCTGCGGCACCCTCGGCTTCCACGCTGAGGGTCCGCTCGCCGCTCGGGTCGAGAACCGTCGCCACTGGTGGCCGCACTGGCTGCCCTTCTGGGACGACGAAGACTACGTGCGCGAGGTCGTCGACGAGCTCGTCGCCAGCTGCGAGGGCGCCCACCCCCACACCTGCTTCGCCGAGCCGGCCTTCCAGGCCTGGTTCCAGGAGGCCAAGCGCCGGCTGCGCGCCGGAGAGGATCCTCCTCCGCTGGACTGGCGCGCGCCGCGAACCGTGGCCCGGGGCGACTGAGCCGTGAAGCACTTCGGAGCTCAGCTGGTGGCGGTGGCCTGCGGCGGCGCGATCGGGGCGACCCTGCGCTTCGTGATCAGCGCCGCGATGCAGAAGGTCGCCAAGGGCTTCCCGGCCGGCACGATGCTCGTCAACGTCCTCGGCTGCCTGCTGCTGGGCCTGCTCCTCGGCGCGACCAACGACGCCAAGGAGCTCTCGCCGGCCGCGCGCAACTTCCTGGCGGTCGGCCTGCTGGGCTCCTTCACGACCTTCGCCACCTTCAGCGCCGAGGCGATCCAGCTGATGCGCGAGCGCCAGCACGCGCCCGTGCTGATCTACGTGGTCGGCAGCGTGATCCTGGGCCTGCTCTGCGTGCTGGTCGGCCACGAGCTGGCGCTGAAGTTCACCCGGGGCTGAGCCTCCCCCGCCGCTGGCGGGGGCTCAGTCGATCGGCGTGTAGGTGCCGCCGCTCTCGCGCGCGACCTGCTGCAAGAAGCGGGCGCCGCCGCCGCCCAGCCCGATCGTGTCGATGCGGACCCGGTGGAAGCGGTTCCACTCGGCGATCCGGCGTGCGCTCTCCTCCGAGCTGAGCGAGCGGCCCGTGGCGCGGTCGCGATCGGTCGGCGAGCCGTCCGAGAGCAGGATCACCTGCTCCACGCCGCGGGTCTCGATCGCGTGGAAGATCGCCTCGGCGGTGTAGGTCGAGCCGCCGGCCTCGAGCGCGTCGATCCACGCGCGGGCCTTCTTGATCGTGCCGCGGGTGGCGCCGGTCAGGCGCTTGGCCGAGCGCTTCAGCCAGCGGGAGCCCCCCTGCGTCTCGGGGAGCGGCCGCTCACGCGCGCCGGGCTTGCTCGACCGCTCGGCCCACGTTGCGCCCGAGTAGGCCAGCAGGAGGAAGCGGGTCTCGGAGCTCAGCTCTCCCAGGAGCGTGCTCAGCTGCTGCTTGACCCGCCGCAAGCTCTCGCCGCTCATGGAGCCCGAGACGTCGATCACGAACACGGCCCGCTTGCTCAGCAGCTGCACGCTGAAGAAGGTCGGCTGGACGCGCAGCTGGGTGCGCGGCCCGCGCGGGGCGGACTCGTGCTCGACCTCGGTCGGGATCACGAAGCCCGCGCCCTCCTCCTCCCAGAAGGTCCGCCACCCGTCGACCGTGTAGAGCTGGCGCCCGCTGATCGCGCGCAGGGCCTCGCCCGCCTCGTGGGCGACCACCGAGACGTCGTCCTCGCCCAGGTCGTCGACCAGGTCGATCAGGTGCGGGATCGCCTTCACCAGCCGGCGCTCGCGCGCCGCAGCGACCGCGACCCGCAGGACGCGAAAGTCGTCTTCCTCCCGGATCGCGAGCCGGATCGTCTTGTCGTCGCTGGCCTCGCCGCGGCGCCAGCTGGCCTCCACGGCGAGCAGGCGCTCCTTCCAGCGCTTGCTCCGCAAGGCGCGGTCCTGGAGGCGGCGGAGACCCGCGGACCGGAGCGAGTCGACCAGGCGCTGGAGCGCGAGGCCGTAGAACCCATGCCGCTGGGTGCCCAGGTAGAGGAGCGCGTCCGTGACCTGGGCGTCGTCGTGGTCCGTCAGCTCGTTGACGTAGCGGCGGGTCTGGTCCATGTCGCCGCGCTTGGCCGCGGAGAGCAGCTTCCGCCGCAGGCTGGCCAGGTCGGGCTCGCCCGCCGCGGCGGGCGCGACGAGCAGGGAGGTGGCCAGGAACAGGGCGGCGGCCAGGAACCGGGCGCGGTTCACGGGGACCTTCGCCCTCCGGGCCTGCCCCTCGATCAGCTCCTTCATGAGATATCCCCTCTCTCGCGCGGTCGCTGCTCGAGAGGGTTCGCAATGTGCGTGCCAGGTCCGAAGCGCAGCGCGCGGGGGAGCTCGAGGCGCTGCCTCTGCGGACTTCGCAGCCGGGCTGCAGAACCCGCAGCCTCGAGACCGCGCCGCTCGGTGAGCGCCGCCGAGCGCCTACATCACGTCGACCTTGCGCATCAGCGCCAGGAACTTGCTCCGCAGCGCCTCGTCGCCGCCGAAGCTGCGGTCCTTCTGGCGCAGCTCCTCCAGGAAGTGGCGCGCCGCATCGACCTGGCCGCACTCGAGGTAGGCCTCGCCCGCCTCGTAGGCGATCTGCCACCACTGCGCCGCCACCTCCTTGCCAGCGAGGATCTGCAGCAGCTCGAGGTATTCGCTCAGCGCCCGGGAGGACTTGCGGTTCGCTCGCCAGCAGCGGCAGCGCTCGAGCATCACGTCCAGCCGGTCCTGCCCGCCCGCGCCGATCTGGTCGAGCAGCCCGTGGGCGTCCTTGATCCGCCCCTGGCTGCGCGCGATCCGCGCCAGACGCAGGAGGGCGTCGGGCCGCAGCTTGGCGTCGGCGCCGGTCACCACCTCGCGCAGCTGCTCTATCGCCAGCGCGGCGTTGCCGGCGCGCTCGAGCAGCTCGGCCAGCGCGATCCGCTCGGCCGGCGCGAGGTCGGGCTTGCGCCGCGCGTAGCGGACGAGGATCTCGTTCAGGCGCGCTCGCTGGCGCTCGTCCGCGCGTCCCTGGCGGACGAGCTGGCTCAGGGCGCCCCGCTCGACCGTCTCGGCCTGCTCCCGGAAGGTGCTCTGGGGGTAGCGGCGATGGAAGCCCCCCGCGGCCTCGGCGGCGCGCGCGTAGCGGCGATGAGTCAAGAGCGCGGCCAGGAAGGAGACCCGCGCCCGCTCCGCCATGGGCTGGACCCGGGCCCGCTCCTCGGGCGGCAGGCGGAGCTCCATTCGCCGCTGGTCGAGCTGCACGATCGCCTGCTCGCCCTCGACCAGCGCGCGCTCGTCGTGCTCTTCGACCGCGACCGAGAAGCGCTCGCTGGCGTGCAGGAGCAGCGCCACGCACAGGCGCCGCTCGACCCGGCTGAGCGGGCCCTGCGGCCGGGTGTGGGCGACCTGCTCCCAGCCCTCCCGGATCGCTCGCTTGGGGTCGTCGGCGAAGGCCAGCTGCGTGCGCAGCTCGGTCAGGCGGGACACGAGCTCCTCGGCCTCGCTCCGCTCCTCGCTCCACTTCTCGAGCGAGTGCACCTCGCGCTCGAGCACCCGCTCCAGCGCCAGCGCCGCCTCCTCGGCCGCGCGCCGAGCCTCGGCCTCCTTGCCGCGCAAGGCGGCCTGGACCTGCGCCAGGACGGCGCCGAAGCGCTCCAGCCGGCGCACGCGCAGCACCTTGGGGTTCGCCTTCTGCCCCGAAGGCAAGGCGGCGAGGTAGGCCTCGACGGCGGCCAGGACCCGCGCGCGGTCGCGCCCGAGGCTCGCCAGCTCCACCAGGCGGACCAGGGCCTCCTCCTGGAGCGCCCACTTGGCGGACTCCTGGCGGAGGGCCGCGAGCGCGCGCGTGTAGGCCGCCTCGGCCGCGAGGACCTCGCCCGCGCTCGCGCCCTCCTTGCGGGCGTAGTCGAGCGCGACCTCGGCGTTGCCGAGCAGGCGCTCGCCCTCGCTCAGCTCGGCCGCCTTGGTCACCGCGCCGGGCGCGTCGTGCTCGATCCCGTCGTGGACGGGGAGGTAGCGGTAGTAGGTCTCGAGGGTCAGGGTCGCGAAGGCCGTCGAGAGCACCGGCTCGCGAATGAAGCCGATCCCCTTCCAGGAGCCGCGCTCGCAGCCGCTCCCCTTGCGCGAGGTCGCGACCAGGCCGTCCCGGATCCGCGGGTTGAACTCGCGCCACAGGTCGCCGCCGACCTGATACATGGCCAGGGCCGCGTAGTAGATGTGATAGAGGTTCTGGATCCCGCCCTGCTTGATCACGAGCTGGCTGCGGCCGACCCGCTGGGCCCCGCGCCGGTTGCGCAAGGCGTTGGGCTTCTCGCCCAGCATCACGCGCATGAAGAGGCCGCTGGCGTTCATGGCGGGCGTGATCCGACTGCGGGGCATGTAGTGGGTCGTGCCGTCGTCGTTGCTGACCTCGTCCAGCCAACGCCGGACCCGCTCGTAGCTCTCGGCCGGGACGCTGACGCCGGCGTGCTCGGCAGACTTGAGCGCCAGGAGCATCCAGCTCGTGACGCTGGTGTCGGAGTCGCTGCGTCCGTAGCCGTAGCGCCAGCCGAGCTTGGTCTGGCTGTTGAGGATGAACTTGACCGCCCGCCCGACGGCCTTCTCGAGGGCCGGGGTCTTGCGCCGTGCGAGGCACTCGGAGAGCGCCAGCGTGCAGATCGCGTGCTCGTAGGCGTACTGCCACACCGGCCGCCGCCGGTTCAGCTTGCGCAGGGTCCCGCGGGCGCCGACCCGGCGGATCAGCCAGTCCTCGGCCTTCTGCACCAGACCCTGGTAGGGCCCCGCCTTCTCGGGCCCGTGGTCGGCGCACAGGAAGCAGAGCAGCGCCATCCCGGTCTGGGCCAGGTCCCCGCCCTTGAAGGGGCTGGCCTCGCTCTGGTCGGGGTCGGGGTGCTGCTCGGCCAGCGCGGCCCAGGCGCCCTCGTCGGTGCGGTGCCGCGCGAGCCACTCCAGCCCGCCCTGGAGCGCCCCGTCGCTGGCCTTGCTGGCGCCGCCCCGGCGATCGATCCGGCCGCCGCGCCCGACGCCCGAGCGCCCGCCGCCCCCAGCCCCGAACACGTTGACCTGGCCCGAGGCGTCGCCGCGCGCCTCGTGGAAGGGGTCGTCGGTGGCCGACTCGTTGAGCATCTCCAGGTCGCGCTTGGTCGCGTCCGCGAGCGCGTTGAGGGCCGCTTGCTCCTGCTGGGTCCCGGCGGTGACCGTGACCGTCTTCTGCTTGCGCAGGGTCACGTCGACCGGCTGGTAGTCCCGCTCGAGGTGGACCGCGATCGTCCAGAAGGAGAGCGCCACCAGCAGGGCGAGGTGCAGGAAGCCCGCGATCATGAAGGCCGGCGAGCTCTTGGCGGCGTCGCCCGGGCGACGGGACCAGACCTGGCGGTAGCGCTTGTGCTCCTCGAGCACGCTCTTCTCGCGCGGGCGCGGCGGACGCGCGGGGCGGAGGGGGCCCTCGCGGCGCAGGAAGCGGCGGCGGGGCGTTGGCTCGGGCGGGGGAGCGGTGGGGCGGAGGCGCTTGGCGATCGCGGCTTGGATCGGGTCCAGGGGCGGGTTGGTGGGGGCCGGGGCCGGGGCCGGGGACGGAGCCGGGGACGGGGCCGGGGCCGGAGCCGGAGCCGGGGCCTGGGCCGGGGCCTGGGCCTGGGCCGGAGCCGGGGCCGGAGCGGGCGACTTGCGCGCTAGCTTGCGCTCGATGGCCCGCTGGATCGCGGCCTCCGTCGGCGTCGGGAGACGCTCTGCGGGGGACGCTGCGGAAGTCTCCGCTTCGTCTGGACTTGGACCTTCCCCGTCGGGGCTCACGGCGCGCGCTCCTGCTCCCTCAGCTTGGTCCACGCCTGAGGGACACGCCAGGTTCCCAAGAGTTCGCAAGCCCCCGCAGGGCTAGGTCATGCCGAGGACCCTCCCAGGATGATCCGCTAGGCCGGGTTCTGCTCCGCCGAGGAACGAGGCGGTGCAGAATCCGGGCTCCTATGAGC
>CALDQK010000329.1 GCA_937911525.1 uncultured bacterium | reverse complement strand
CGCGACCCGCTCCTCGAGGGCGGCGATCTCGCGGCGCAGGGCTCCCGGGCGGGGCAGCTCCCGACCCAGCGCGCGCGGCGCTCTGCTCCGCCCGACGGTCCGCGCAGGCCAGCTCGCGCAGGAGGTCGCGCAGGCCGCAGGGGTAGGCGCGGATCCACTCAGCGGAGGCCAGCGGGGCGCTGGTGCGGGCGGGCTCACCCTCGGGCGCGTGTCCGAGGCGGGTCAGGGCCTGCTTCAGCGCGGCGATCTCGAACAGGGGGGCGAGCGGCTCGCCGGCCAGCAGGTGGTCCGCGACGAGAGGGCCCCAGGCGCGGGCTGCTCGCTCCAGCCGCTCCTCCTCGTCCGAGTCGAGGTCGAGGGTGACCAGGCGCTCGGCCAAGGCCGCGAGGCGCTCGGGCGCGCCGCGCGCGCAGGCGGCGGCGAGGTCGATCGCGGCCTGAGAACGCGCGGCGAGCCCGGCCAGCGCTTCGGCGTGACGGGCGGAGAGCTCCGCGAGCAAGGGGCCGACCCCCTGCGCGGGGCGGCCGGCGGCTTCGGCCGCGCGCAGCAGGGCGAGGAAGGGAGACCAATCGAAGCGGAGTCGGCGACCCGGGAGGGCGGCCGCGGCGAAGGCGAAGAGCGCCGCGACTCCGCGTTGGGGGAGGGTGGACTCGCCGCCTGGCCCGCGGAGCTCGGCCAGCTCCCCCAGGTCGTGCGAGCGGCCGAGCTCGAGCAGCCAGGCGCGCTGCTCGGGGTCGCTCACCCGGCGCAGTCCGCGGGCCCAGGCCTCGATCAGGGGCAGGGTCGAGGCCTCCCCGTGGCAGCGAGCGCGGGCCAGCCAGCGTTCGCAGGCGGGCAAGCGCTCCTCCTGGGGGAGGCTGGGGATCAGGCGGCGGAGGCGGCTCCACACCCGCGGGCGCCGGGCCAGGCGGCGGAGGGTGGTCAGGAGCTCCGGCAGCAGAGAGGCCTGGGGCGCCTCCTCGCGCTGGGCGCTGATCGCGGAGATCAGGGTGGCGACCTCCTGGAGGGAGGCCGGCTGTCGCCCCTCGATCGCGACCAGCCGGCGGACGCGGCGCGCGAGGAGGCGGGTTTGGCTCCACCAGCGGCGGCGCTGGGCCAGCTGGAACTCGGGCGCGAGCCGCCGCCAGGCGTCGAGCTGGCAGCGGGCTTCGCGCGGGCCGAGGGCGCCGAGCTCGCGCAGGTGGCGCGCGAGGAGCTCGGCGGGCTCGTCGCTGCGCGGCAGCTCGAGCTGGCGGCGGGCGTGCTCCTGGTCGTGCTGACGCTGACGGCGCGAGCGGGGCCGGCGAGCGCGGCCCGCCAGGGCGACGGCCTCCTGGCGCAGGCGGACGTAGACGCCGCACCCCGAGGCCAGGGGCAGGGGGCCCTCGAGGCTCTCCAGCAGCTCCAGCAGCGGGGCCAGGCGGCGGGCGCCGTGCTGGTGGAGCAGGTCGACCAGCCACAGGGCGGGGACGAGGTCGGGGGAGGCGAGGTCGATCCGCTCGACCAGGGGGCGGAGGGCCGCTTCGTGTCGGCTGGCCAGGACGAAGGCCGCCTGCAGCTCCGCTGGGCGCGGCGCCCAGGCCCAGGCCAGGGCGCGGGCCAGGAGGCGCCAGCGGGGGCGGCGCTCCCAGCAGGTCGCGACGCGGCGGGAGCGGGGGTCGGCCCCGCAGGCAGAGAGGAGGGCTCCCGCCGAGAGCAGGCGCTCCTCGCCCGCGCGGAGGCGCTCGATCCAGCCCAGGCGCTCGGAGGCCGAGCGCCCCGCGCGGCGCGCGCGGCGCTTGCGGCGAGGTCGGCAGCGCGAGCGCGCGCCCTCGAGATCGGCGGCCTCGAGCAGGACCCGGGTCGGTCGCTGACCCGCCCCCGGGCGGGGCAGGCTCAGCCAGCCCAGCCGCCCTGCGCGGGCGGGGGCGAGGGGGAAGCCACGCAGCCAGTCCCGCTCGCGCGGGGCCCGACCCCGCGGCCCCCCGGGGCGCCGAGGGTGGGTGGAGGCGTTCATCGTTCCCTTCCAGACGCGCCGACCGCTCCGGCGGGCGCTGCGGTGGGGGACGCCGGCCGCGCGGGCTGGCTGTCACGAGGGCGGAGCTCGCTGCGCTAGAGTGGCGCCCATGAGCCGAGCGGTGAGGGCGAGGGTGAGGTGGAGCGCGCTGGCCATGGGGGTCGCGCTGGGGCTCCTGGGCTGCTCGAGCGGCGAGGGCGGGGAAGCGGGCGAGGCGCTGCCCGTGATCCCCGCCGGGCGCAGCGACGCCGAGGTGATCGCGCTCCTGCGGGCGCGCTCGGGCCGCCTGAGCGCCCTGAGCGGCGTGATCGCCATGAACTACAGCTCGTCCGAGCGGAGCGGGACCTTCGACGCGGTGTGCCTCTATCGCGCGCCGCGCGAGCTGCGCTTGCAGGCCTACAAGGACCTGGTGGTCGACTCCAAGGACTTGTTCGACCTGCTCCTGACGCCCGAGGGCTACGCCCTCGACCACGACTTCGAGGACGAGCCGGTGCGCGCCCGCGGCGCGTTGAGCGCCTTCCCCGGCGAGCAGCCGCGCTTCGCGGGCATGTTCTGGACGGGCGAGGCGCTCTTCTTGCCCGGCGCAGCGGATCCCGCGCGTCCGATCGAGGTCCTGGCCCGCCGCGCGGACGCGATCCGCGTGCAGACGTGGCTCTACAGCGGGGCCCGGGCCGAGTGGGACCTCGATCCGCAGACGCTGCGCGTCTCGCGCGGCTTCGTCTCTCACCCGCCGCTGCGGGTCCAGCTCGAGTACGGCGAGTGGGACGGGATCGGGGCGCTGCTCGAGCTGCCGAGCCGGGTGCGCTACCGCGAAGGCGACACGGAGATCACGGTGCGCGTCAGCGAGCTCGACCCCGACCCCGAGTTCGTGGCCGAGGCCTTCCAACCCCGTTGATCCCGGGCTCACCAGCGCGGAGAGTGTGCCCGTGAGCGTTCGCTACGGGGTCGTCCTCTCCTCTCTCCTCTTGGCCTGCACCGCGGCGCGGGCGCAGGGGAGCGCTCCTCCGCGCGAGCGGGCCGTCGCTCGGGTCACGCGCACCCACGGCAAGGCGCTGGTCCAGCTGCCGGACGGCTCGTGGGATCCCCTGGCAGCGGGCAAGGAGCTGCGCGCAGGGCAGCGGGTGCGCGTCGAGCGCAAGGGAGCGCTGGAGCTGCTCTCGACCAGCCCGGATCGCGCCCTCCTCCACGGGGCCGACCGGATCCTGCTCGGGCCCGAGGCCGAGGCCAAGCTGGCGCCCAAGGGGGCCGACCTCGAGCTGAGCGAGGGGCAGTGCTTCGCCTTCAGCGCCGGCGGCTACGTGATCCTGGCGGGGCGGGCGCGCCTCGAGCTCGGCGACAGCGACGCCTCCTGCGAGCTGCGCCGCGGCGGGCGGGTCGAGCTCGCCAACCATGGCGGCGTGGCCAAGGTGATCCTCCCCCAGCAGCGGCTGGAGCTCGCGGTCGGCGAAGCGGCGCGGGTCGACGCGCGCGGGGCCTTGCTCAAGCGCACCAAGGTGCGGCGGCGGCCCAAGTACGTGGAGGACCACGAGGCGCTCGGGGACGTGAAGCTGGTCTTCCTGGAGGACTTCCGCCGCTGGAAGCAGGAGGGGTCCAGCCTGCGTCTGGTCCCGACGCAGCGGCAGCAGGTGCTCTACGACGACGAGTGGCTCGCGCCGGGCAAGGGACGGCGAGCGCGCGAGCAGGGGATCGTGCTGGGCTTGCCGGGGCCGCACCTCATGGGGCGAGAGGAGCAGCTCGTGGCGCGCGGGACGGCGCCCAAGGAGGTGCGCCTCGGGCGTCCGACCTCCAGCGGCGGCCTGCTGACCCTCGCGCCGCGCGCGCGGCTGCGGATCAGCTACCGGCTCAGCCGGGCGCGGAGGCTGGTGCTGGAGCCGCGGATCTCGGGCGTCGACAAGGAGCGGCTGACCGTCCCAGGGAGAGGGGGGCTGTGGACCGAGGTCGAGCTGGCCCTCGACGGCTTGCAGGGGTTCTCGGCGGGCACGCCTCTGACCTACTTCTCCTTCCTGGCGGGCGAGGAGGGGGAGGAGCTCCAGCTCGAGGTCCGACGGATCCTCGCCTACGTGCCCGCGGGGCGTTGAGCGGGTGAGCGAGGAGACGGAGCCGACCCTGGCGCCGGGCGCCGAGCGCGCCTCGACGCGGACCTTGGGCCCTGGGGAGGCCGACCCCCGCCAGCTCGTGACCGAGGTGGACTCTCGTCCCCTGGCTCCACAGCGCGCTGCGCCGCGTGAGGTGGCGGGCTATCGGGTGCTGCGCGAGCTGGCTGCGGGCGGCATGGGGGTCGTCTACCTGGCGGAGGACCCTCGCCTGGAGCGGCGCGTCGCGCTCAAGCTCCTGCGCGGCGCCGCCTACGCAGGGCAGGAGGAGCGCGAGCGCTTCACGCGGGAGGCGCGGGCGGCCGCGGGGCTCCGTCACCCTCACGTGGTGACGGTCCACGCCAGCGGTGAGACGGCGGATGGCGTGCCCTACCTGGTGCTCGACCTGGTCGAGGGGCCTTCGCTGCGCGAGCGGGTCCGCGAGGGCTTGCTCCCGCCGCACGAGGCGGCGCGCTTGGCCAGGGAGGTCGCCGAGGGCCTGGCCGCCGTGCACGCCCTGGGGGTGCTCCACCGCGACCTGAAGCCGGCCAACGTCCTGTGCGACGCTGCGGGTCGCGCGCAGCTGACGGACTTCGGGTTGGCGCGACGGATCGAGGAGGAGCCTGGCCCGGGACTGACCGAGACGGGTCAGCTCCTGGGGACGCCGAGCTACATGGCTCCCGAGCAGGCGCGGGGCGAGCGCGTGGACGAGCGCTCGGACGTCTACGGTCTGGGGGCGACGCTCTACGAGCTCTTGACCGGCCGGCCCCCCTTCCTGGGGGGCGGGACCTGGCAGCTCGTGGCCAAGGTGATCGCCGAGGATCCGCCTCGGCCCCGCGAGCTGCGGCCCGGGCTCGACGCCAACCTGGAGGCGATCGTGCTCCGCTGCCTGGAGAAGGAGCCCGCGCGCCGCTACTCCAGCGCCGAGGCCGTGGCCGAGGACCTCGCTCGCTACCTGGCGGGGGAGCCGGTCGAGGCTCGCCCGCCAGGCTTCGCGCGGCGCGCGCGCCGTCTGCTGGGTCGCTACCAGCGGCCCCTCCTGGCGGCGGGGCTCTGCGCCAGCCTGGCGCTCGTGGGCCTTCTGGGCTGGAGCCTTCGCGCGCGAGCCAAGGCGCAGGCCCCCTTCGTGCGGCTGAGGCTCGCCGAGCGGCTGGCCCTGGTGAGCGAGGACTCGGGCCAGGTCCAGGCCGAGGTCGAGGCGGCCCTTGGCATGGACCGTCGCGCGGAGGTCTTGCTGGAGGCGGGGAGGGTCCTCGCGCTCGCGGGCGAGGCCGAGCGAGCGCGAGCGCTCTTCGAGGAGGCGATTCGCCGTGAGCCGCCAGGGTTCTCGGCGCTGCTCGAGCTGCACCGCCTGGAGCAGCGCGAGCCGGGGAGCTCCGCGCTGGGAGCCACCCGCTTCACGCCTGCCTTGGAGCGCTTGATTCGCGCGGCGCGGGACATGGGGCGGGCGGACGGTTTCGGGCTCTACGCGGCGGGTGAGGAGCTGCTCGCTCGCGGGAGGCCTGCCGAGGCGCGCGATCGCTTCAGCGCGGCGCTGGCGCGCGCGCCGCGCTTCGTGTGGGCGCGCTTCGGTCGGGCGGCGGCGTGGGAGGCTCTGGGGGATCGCGCCGCGGCCCTGGCTGACCTCGACGCGGCCCTCGCTCAGGACCCGCGCGTGGTGGTGGCCTATCTGCTGCGGGGAGCGCTGCGCCGAGAGCTCGGCGACCTCGTCGGCGCTCGGGGGGACTTCGGGCAGGTCCAGCGGCTCTCGCCGGAGAGCGGTCTCGGCGAGCTGAACCTCGGCCTGCTGGAGTTGAGCCAGGCTCGCTTCGACGCCGCGTTAGCGGCCTTGGACCGCGCGCTCGGGAGGGCGAAGCAGCCGCGCGTCCGCGCTCGCGCGCTCGGCGCCCGCGCGCTCTGTCAGCTGGAGAGCGGTGCGCCCGAGGAGGCGCGCGCCGACGCGCTCGCGGCGCTGCGCGAGGGGGAGGACCCCGGCGCGCTGCACGTCTTGGCGCGTCTCGCAGAGGGAGAGGGGGACGAGAGCGCGGCGATCGGATACCTGCAGCGGGTGCTGGGGGCCGACCCCGAACACGTCCTGGCGCAGGTGGCGCTGGGGAGGCTGAAGGGAGAGCTCTCCCTGCTCGACCGCGCGGCCGAGCTCGCGCCGCGCCTGCCCCTCGTCCGGCTCGAGCGCGCGCGTCTTCGCGCTGCGCAGGGGGATTACTCGGGCGCCCGGACCGACCTCGGCGTCGCGCTCGCCCTGGACCCCGGCGACGCCGAGGCCTACTTCCTGCGGGCTCAAGTCCGCCAGCTCGAGGGGCAGGGGAGCGAGGCCGAGCGCGACTACAGCAACGCGATCACGGCTGACCCCGAGTGGCCCGACCCCTACCTGCAGCGCGGGGTGCTGCGTGCGCAGGCGGGTCGCCTCGCGGAGGCGGCGACGGACTGGGAGGACGCGCTCCTGAATCTCGGCGAGGAGGACCCCCGGCGCGAGCGGGTCGAGGGCTGGTTGCGCCGCCTGCGCGGCTCGCGCGAATAGGTCCCTGCGCGACGAAGGCGGGACCAACCTGAACCCGCGCGGGCAGATCTTGCCCATCGACCTCCTCGACGAAACGAACCCGCGCGCGCTGGAGCCCGACTCCACGGGAGTTAGCCCTCGCCCGATTGGCCCCGCGCTTGCCCACCCCAGGCCATGAGCCTCGCCCGTCGTCTCCTGCCCAACCAGGCCC
>CALDQK010000328.1 GCA_937911525.1 uncultured bacterium | reverse complement strand
CGGCGGGGGATCGTCACGGGAGAGGAGGAGGCAAGCGGGGGGCCGGGGCCAAGTGGTTTGGCGGCGTGCGAATGCGTGAGGTCGACGGGCAAGATCTGCCCATTCGTCTCAGGCTCCTTCCCTCTTGCCGCGACTCAACGCGCCCGCGAGAGTCCCTCCGCAATGAGCGAACCCGCCGCGGCCCGCGTGGAGGCCTTTCAGATCCGCAACGTGCGGCTCTTCATGGCCTTCCGGCTGCTCTACCACGCGCGCTTCTACTACCCGATCTTCACGATCCTGTTCCTCGACTACGGGTTGACCCTCGAGCAGTTCGCGCTCTTGAACGTGGTGTGGTCGGTCACGATCGTGCTCGCCGAGGTGCCCTCGGGCGCCTTGGCCGACCTGGTCGGACGACGAACCCTCGTCGTCGCGGCGGGCTTCCTGGTCCTGGTCGAGCTCGGCACGATCGCCTTCGTGCCGGTCGGCGACCCCGACGTCGTGTTCTGGGCCTTCCTCGTCAACCGGATCTGCAGCGGGCTGGCCGAGGCCTCGGCCAGCGGGGCCGACGAGGCGCTGGCCTACGACTCGCTCGCCGCCGAGGGGGACGTGGGCGAGTGGAGCGCCGTGCTCGAGCGTCTGGGCCGCCTCTCGGCCCTGGTGTTCTTCGTGGCCATGATCTCGGGCGCGCTGGTCTACGACCCCGCCGTCGTCAACCGCGTCGCCGGCTGGCTCGGCGTCGAGCGGACCTTCACCAAGGCGGACCTGCTGCGGATCCCCGTCTACCTGAGCCTGGTCACGGGCGCCTGCGCCTTCGTGGCGGCGCTGCGCCTGCGCGAGGTCGGTGAGCCGCGCGAAGCGCTCGGTCTGGGCGCGATCCGCCAGGCCTTCGCCCAGATCCTCGACGCCCTGCGCTGGACGCTCTCGGCGCGCTTCGTCCTGTTCGTGATCCTGGGCGGGCTGATCCTCGACAGCGTGGCCCGCCAGTTCGTGCTCCTGGTCAGCGAGTACTTCCGCCAGATCTCGATCCCGACCGCCATGTTCGGGCCGATCATGGCGGGCATGGCGCTCTTGGGCGTGGTGACCTCCAAGCTCGGCCGGCTGATGGCCGACCGGCTCTCCCCGCTCAGCAACTTGCTGATCCTCTCCGCGTTGCAGCTGATCGGCCTCGGCGGCGCGGCGCTCGCGATCCCCTACTGGGGCGTGATCTTCACCCCCTTCCTGTTCACGCAAATGTCGCTGGTGGCTTTCCTTCAGAGCCACTACCTCAACGCCCAGACCGACTCCAAGCGGCGCGCGACCGTGCTCAGCCTCAAGGGCCTGGCGCTCAACCTCGGCCTGGGCCTGGTCAGCCTGCTCTACGCGGGCCTGGTCAATCAGCTCGAGCGCGGCGGCGCCGAGGAGCCCTTCGTCTCGGCTCTAGCCTGGTTCCCGCCCTACTACGGCGTGCTCCTGGTGCTGCTCTTGCTCGCTGGGCGGCTCATGATCCGCGAGCGCAGCCTGTGCACCGAGGCCTGCGGACTCAGCGAAGCTCGCGCCCAAACACCTGGAGATAGCGAGCCCTGATCGCATCGGAGAGGGTCGAGCGATCCAGGGGCAACAGGAGCCGTGCCACCCGACTTGCGAGGGCGGCCGCCTCCGGCTCCGGCAGAACCTGAGGCCTGGGAGGGACCCGATTCATGAGCCGTAGCCCCTCGAGCTGATCGAGCCTGTGCCGCAAGGCGCGCTCCCTCGGCACACTTCCCCGAGCCACGGCCTGGGCCCGCGTGCACCACAGGGCAGGGGAGTTCGGGTCGAAGCGCTTGCGGAGGTCCTCCGAGCCGAGCTCCAGCAACAGGCAGGCGCCCGAGTAGGGCAGGGGCTCCTCGAGGAGCGGCAGGCAGATCACGAACTCGACGAACCTGCGCAGGAACTCCTCGGTATCCCCTTGCCCCAAGGCTGTGAGGCAGCCCTCCTGCTGGCGCATGAAGTGGGCCAGCGGGTGGAGGTAGAACGTCTTCGCCAGCTCTTCAGCCCGAACCCGAGCGCGGCCGAGCGCCAACGAGGCCGGCAGGTCGTAGTCGAGGGCGCGACGCAAGACCCAGCCGGGAGCGTCAGCTGGCACCTCCTGCAGCGCCGCCCGGGCAAGGCTGAACTCCGAGCGCTGCAGCGCCCGAGCTGCGCGCAGCAACGCCGCGCTAGCTGGCTCCCCAGGCCGGTGGCCTGGATCGATCGCCTGACCGGTCAGTAGCGCGAGCAGGTCCGCGCGCAGGGGCGCCTCGGAGCGCGCCTCCGCCAGCCAGGTTCGGGCGGCCCCCAACCTCCCTCGCGCGAGCGCGAGCTCGGCCGCCAGGAGGCGCACAGCCGGCCCGGGTAGCTGAGTGAGCTCCCGCAGACCAGGCTCCAACCCAGACCAAGGGTAGCCTCGAGCGCAGCGCAGGATCAGGGCCTCCGCCGCGTCCCTGCTCGCCTCTGGCAGCTCCGCTCGCCAGTCGCTCAAGAGCTCCCCCATGGCTGGCCGAAGCTCGAGCCCGAGGCCCGCCGGATAGCCAGCTGCGTGCAGCAGGCGCAGACGGCGGCCCAGGGGCTGCATGAGGATCGCCTGCCCCACGAGCGGCGCCTCGGGGTCGAGCTGGCTCCAGGCCTCCTGGGCGGCCAGCAGGTCTCCGGCCACCTCATGCGCCGACCCGAGGGCCAACCGCAGCACGCTAGTCTCTGGGTCGCGTTGGAGGTGGGCCTCCAACAGCCGGAGTGCTCCTGCCACGTCCCCTCGCAGGAGGTGGAGGTTCGCCTCGTGGAGGGTCAGGCTCGCGGGACGACGGGGAGCGCAGAGGGCCTCTGCGCGGCGGAGCAAGCGCTCCAGCTCGAGCAGCCCTGACTCGTTCGCCTCGCGCCCTGAGCCGAGGCGCTGCCCCACCCAGCCGACGAGGAGGAGGGCGTCGTCCGGCTGAGCCGAGAGCAGCGGCTCGAAGCCCCCCCTCTCCTGCGAGTAGCTGGCGAGCGCCCGCCGCGCGAGCTGTCCGGGTATCCCCCCCTGGGGAACCTCCTGCAGCGCCGCGACCAGCTGCGCGCCATAGCGTCGACCAGGCTCCCCCGGGCTCTGCAGATCAGCGGAGGCGACCGGAACGAAGCGCAAGCCTGCGGCCCGCCCGAGGCTACGCCACGCCGCGTCGTCGCAGTTCGCCAGCTCCCGAAAGTGAGCCGCCGCCTGCTCGCCGCGACAGAGGAGCTGGCAGGCCTGTCCGCTCCGGTAGCGCGCCTCGTAGCCATGGCGAGCGTGCGTGAGCAGGGGCGCCGCGGCCTCGAGCGCCCGCTCAGGGTGGCCCCGCCTGGCGCAAGCTCGCACGAGCTCCAGCCGATACTGCGCCGCCTGCTCGGCGGCGCCCTCCTCCTCGGCCGCGGCCAGCGCAGCCTCCCAAGCCGCGATCAGCTCGGGCGCCCCCGCGGGCTCCGCGCGGCGAGCGCACTCGGTCGCCAAACGAGCCAGGTCGGCCGCCTCGGCCCTGGGCGTAGAGGAGAGCCAGGGCGTCCCAGGCGGGGTGCCCCCTGGCCGCGTCGCCGACTGCGACGGAACCCAGGCCAACACCGCCCCGAGCGCAAGCAGCCCTGGCAACAGGCAAGCGCCCGGAGACCACGGCAGCGTCCTCTCCTTGCGTCGGGCCCCGGCGCCTCGCTCGAGGGCGTCGGCGAACTCCTCGGCGCTGGCGAAGCGCTCGCTACGCTCCTTGGCCAGGGCGCGCAGGCACAGCGCGTCCAGCCAAGGCTCCACGGCCGGGTTCCGGGTCGAGGGCGGCGGCGGCAGCTCCTGCGTCACCGCGAGCAAGGTCGCCTGGAGCCCACCGCGGCCCGCCGCGGGGGCCTGCCCGGTCAGGCAGGCGTAGAGCACGCCCCCCAGGCCGAACACGTCGGTCCGCGCGTCGTAGGAGCCGACCTCTCCGCGCGCCTGCTCGGGGGCCATGTAGACCGGCGTGCCGAGGACCTCGCCGCTCTGGGTCAAGGTGTCCGCGCCCGAGAGCTTGGCCAGGCCGAAGTCGGTGACCTTGGGCCGCCCGTCCCCGTCCAGCAGCACGTTCGCCGGCTTGAGGTCGCGGTGCAGCACCCCGCGCTCGTGCGCGTGGTGCACCCCGCGAGCCACGCCCACCACCAGCTCCACCGCCTCGTAGGGCGGCAGCGGCGCCCGCTCGGCCAGGAGCTCGCCCAGGTCCCCGCCCTCGACCAGCTCCAGCACCATGTAGGCCCGCGCGCCCTGGCGATCCAGGGTGTGGACCCGCGCCACGTTGGGGTGCCCGCCCGCGGCCGCCATGGCCTGCGCCTCGCGCGCGAAGCGCAGCTCGTCCTCCGGGTCGAGCGCGCCCGCCAGGACCTTGAGCGCGTAGCGCGCGCCGGTCGACTCGTGCTCCGCCAGGTAGACCGCGCCCATTCCACCCGCGCCGAGGGGCTTCAAGCAGCGGTAGGGTCCGTAGCGCTCCACGAGGCGAGTCTACTTGGCCGGCTGCGCTCGCTTGGCCGCGCCGCGCGAGGCATGATCGTGAATCGTGACCCCCGCCGAACAGGCCGTCGTCGACGTCGCGCTCGCGCGCGGCTGGATCCAGCCCGCCGCGCTGGAGGCGCTGCGCGCCAACGTCGCGCCAGGGCAGCTCTTGCCCGCCCTGCGCGCGCACCTCCCGCCCGCGGCGCTCGACGAGCTGCGCCAGGTCTACGAGGCCGCCCAGCGACGCGGAGGCACGCAGGCCGGGCTCAGCGACTACGCGGCGACCCTCGGCGGGGCCCACCTCCAAGCCCACGCCGCCGCGGATTACGCCGCGACCCTGGGCGGGAGCGACCTCCAGGCGCACGCCGCGGCGGACTACGCCGCGACCCACGCCGGCGGGAGACCCTTCGCGGGAGACGACGCCGCGACCCTGGCCGCCGCCGACCGGGAGTCCACGCTCGTGCCCCAGGGCGCCGGGGCTGCGGGCGTCACGCGCAAGGACCTCCGCCCCGGGGACGCGATCGGCGGCTACTGGATCGAGCGCGAGCTGGCGCGCGGGGGCATGGGCGTGGTCTACGTGGCTCGCGACCCGAGCGGGCGGGCGGTGGCGCTCAAGCTGCTCCAGTCCGAGCTGGCCGGCCGCGAGCTGATCGAGCGCTTCGCGGCCGAGGCCGAGGTCACCGCGCGCCTGAACCACCCCAACGTGGTCGGGGTCCACGCCAGCGGCGAGCACCACGGGCGGGCCTGGTACGCCATGGAGCTGGTCGAGGGCGAGAGCCTCGGCGACCGCCTCGAGCGCGAGGGGCCGCTCGAGCCGCGCGAGGCCGCGGCCATGATCCAGGTCCTGGCCGAGGCCCTGGCCCACGTCCACGCGCGCGAGGTCCTGCACCGCGACCTCAAGCCCGACAACGTGCTCCTGGCGGCCTCGGACGGGCGCCCGATCCTGACCGACTTCGGCGTCGCGCGCCGCAGCTACGCCGAGGAGCGGCTCACGACCACGGGCGAAATGGTCGGCACGCCCTCCTACATGCCGCCCGAGCAGGCCGCGGGCGAGCTGAGCCGAATCGGCCCGGCCAGCGACCTCTACGCCCTGGGCGCGACCCTCTACGCGGCCCTGACCGGGGTCCCGCCCTTCGGCGCCCAGCAAGGCCTGGCCGTGCTCAAGAAGGTCCTCACCGACGACCCGCCGCCGCCCTCCAGCCGGCGCGAGGGGATCCCCCGCGACCTGGACGCGATCGTGCTCACCTGCCTGGCCAAGGAGCCCGAGCAGCGCTACGCCGACGCCGCGGCCCTCGGCGACGACCTGGGCCGCTTCCTCGCGGGGCGCGGCGTGATCGCGCGCGTGCCGGGGGTGCGCGAGCGTCTGGGCCGCTGGATCCGGCGCCACAAGGTGGCGGCGAGCGTGCTGGGCCTCGGCGGCGCGATCGGGCTGCTGCTCGGCCTGGCGGGGGCCGCCAACGAGGCGCGCAAGCGCTACCAGCTGCTCGCGACCGAGCTCGAGCTGGAGCGCGAGACCCGGGCCGAGGCCACCTGGACCGAGGCGACCAAGCTCCTGGACGGCGCGAAGCGCGCGCTCAAGGCGATCGCCTGGGAGCAGAAGGGCCTCCAGCAGCAGCTCGACGGGCACCGCCCGCCGCCCGATCTGCACGACGAAGAGGACGAGGAAGAGCGCAGGCGCGAGGAGAAGGAGCGCGACTGGTCCGAGCGGGCCGCGCGCTACCTCGAGCGCCTGGAGCCTTGGCAGCGCGCCCTCGCGACCGAGCTCGCCGAGGTCGAGGCCCCCCAGATCCCCGCCGAGCTCGAGCCGCGCCGCGCCGAGGTCCTCGCGCTGGGCCGAGAGATCGAGCGGGCCCTCGCCCGCGCCAGGGCCGAGACCCTCGGCTCGCTCCTGCTCCTCGAGGGCAAGGACCAGCTCGCCAAGCTCGAGCAGGCCCTGGCCGCGGTCGGCGCCTGGGCGAAGCTCGACCCCGAGGCCTGGGAGGTCGCGCGCTGGCGCGGGGAGCTGGGCCTCTACCGCGCCGCGATCCTCGTCAACCGCGTCGACCCTCGCCGCGAAGCCGAGCGGGGTCCGCTGGCGCAGGAGGCCGTCCAGGCAGCCGGCGCCGCGCGCGAGGACCTCGGCGTGTGGCGGCGAGCCGAGGCGGAGAACCCGGCGGCCTCCCGACTCTTCTCCGAGGCCTGTCGGGCCGAGGTCCTCGCCGGCCTCCTCGGCCGGGGCCAGCTCGCGCCCGACCTCGTCGACGCCCCCTGCGACGACGCTCAGCGGGCGATCCTCCAGGCGCGCGCCGCCGCCCTCCTCGAGGGCTCCGAGCGGGCCCGCGCCAAGGCGAAGGCGGCGGCGGGCTCCATGAAGCGCCACTGGTGGCAGGAGGCGCTCACGCTGCAGAAGTTCGCCGAGCGGGCCTACTTCGACGTCGCCGACTTCAAGCGCGCGCTCGAGCTGTGCGAGGACCACAGCAAGGTCGCGGGGGAGCTGATGGTCGACGAGATCCGGCCCCCCGGCGTGGACGCGGCCTTCGAGACCGCGGGCCGCGCGCTCCTGCGCCTGGGCCGAGCCGCCGAGGCGCAGCCCCACTTCAAGCGCTGGGCGGACATGAAGCGGACGGCCAAGACCCCCGAGGCCCTGCCCTGGGTGTGGCTGGCGCGCTGCGCGCGGCTGGCGGGCGACGTCGAAGGCGCGCAGCGGCTCCTGGGGATCGCCAGCGCCGACCTCCGCCAGCAGGAGGAGGACTCCGACGCCCGCGAGGGCGGTGAGCGGCTCGTCGCCGAGTGGATCGCGCTCCGGCGCGGCGAGTCGCGCCCGATCCCCGAGCAGGTGCGCGCCGCCTGGGAGGCCTTGCCCCCGACCTCCCGGCAGCGGAAGGGCTGCTTCCGCGAGGGGATCCTGCGGGCCCTCGTCGAGCTGAGGGGCAACCCCCAGGCCCAGGCGCAGCTCGAGCGCCAAGCGGTGGTCTACCTCGAGCAAGACCCGTGAGGGGTCCCCTCTCGCCCGCCGAGCAGGCGGTCCTCTCGACCGCGCTCGAGCGCGGCTGGATCGACGTGGGGACCCTCGCTCAGCTGCAGGCGAGCGCGCCTCCCGGCGGGCTGCTGCCCGCGCTGCGTCCCCACCTCTCGCCGCAGGCCCTGGCCGAGCTGCGCGCGGTCCACGCCTCGGCCGGCGCGGTCGGCGCCGGCGCGCTCGGCGCCCGCGCGCCCGCGCCGGCGCAGCTAGGGCCCTTGGGTCCCGGCGCGCAGGTCGGCCCCTACCGAATCGAGCGCGAGCTGGCGCGCGGCGGCATGGGCGTGGTGTTCGTCGCGCGCGACGCGCAGGGGCGGGCGGTGGCGCTTAAAATGCTCCAGCGCGAGCTGGCGGGGCCCGAGCTGGCGGCGCGCTTCGCGGCGGAGGCCGAGGTCACCGCGCGGCTCAACCACCCCAACGTGGTCGGCGTGCACGCCAGCGGGGAGCACGCGGGGCAGGCCTGGTATGCCATGCAGCTCGTCGAGGGCGAGAGCCTCGGCGAGCGCCTCGCGCGCGAGGGGCCGCTCGAGCCGCTGGAGGCGGCGCGGATCTGCAAGGCGATCGCCGAGGGGCTGGCCCACGTGCACGAGCGGGGCGTGCTGCACCGCGACCTCAAGCCCGACAACGTGCTCCTGGCCGCGCCGGACGGGCGCCCGGTGATCACCGACTTCGGCGTGGCGCGGCGCGAATACGCCGAGGATCGCATGACCCGGACCGGCCAATTGGTCGGCACGCCGGCCTTCATGCCGCCCGAGCAGGCCTCGGGCGAGGTCTCGCGGATCGGCCCCCAGAGCGATATCTACTCGCTGGGCGCGACCCTCTACGCGGCGCTGACGGGCGAGCCGCCCTTCGGGCGCCAGCAGGGACACGTGCAGGTGATCGCCTGCGTGCTGACCAAGGACCCCGACCCGCCCTCGCGCAGACGCCCCGGCCTCTCGCGCGACCTGGACGCGGTCGTGCTGACCTGCATGGCCAAGGACCCCACCCAGCGCTACGCCGAGGCGGCGGCGCTGGCCGACGACCTCGACCGCTACCTGGCCGGTCGCGAGGTCCAGGCGCGGCTGCCCAGCCTCGCCGAGCGCGTCATGCGGCGCGCGCGCCGCAACCGCCCGGCCGCGGCGGCCCTCGCGCTGGTGCTCTTGCTCGGGTCGCCGGCGCTGGCCTACGGGCTGTGGCTCGGGGTGCGCCAGGAGCTCGAGAACCGGGCGGCGAAGTCCAAGGCCCTCGACGACGTGGCCACTCAGCGGGCCGAGACCCGGACCCGCCAGGAGCTGGTCGAGGCCGAAGCGCGGGCAGCCCAGCTCCTCTCGCGCGAGGAGCAGGGGCTGGGCCAGCTCGGCGAGCGCTTGTCCGGCAGTCAGGAGCGCTGGGGCGAGCTCGACGACCAACAGCGCGACCTCGAGCACGGAGAGCAAGAGCTGGTCGTGCCGGCGCACGTCCGCACGCCCAAGGAGATCGAAGCCTACAAGTGGGAGCAGCGGCGGAGGCTCGAGCGCCCGCTCCTGAACGAGCGGGCGCGGATCCAGCGGGAGGTCGAGGGCTTGTTGAAGCAGGTCCAGCGGCACGCAGCGACGCTGCGGGAGCTCGACCTCGCCGGGCTCTCGGCGCAGCTGCGCCAGCGCCGGGACGAGGCGCAGACGCGGGCCCGCGCGCTCGAGCGAGCGATCTGGGGCCTCCGCTTGCGCAGCGGGATCGGGATCGTGTGGCTGCGGATCCAGCTCGGCCAGTGGGACCCCGATCAGCCGCCCCTGGACGAGGTCGGGCGCCGGAGGCGGGCGCTGGTCGAGCTCGACCGGCAAGAGCGCTTGCTCGAGGAGTGGGCCCAGCTCACGCCGCAGGAGCGCGAGCTGCAGCGCTGGCTCGCGGAGCTGGCCCACGCCCGCGCGGCGACCTACGAGGGCCTGCACCGCCACGACCCGGCGCACCCGCCCGCCATGGCCGAGGCGGCCCTCCAGCAGGGACGCCTCGCGCTGCAGCGCTACGCAGCCTGGGTCGAGGGGCTGAGCGAGCCGCCGGTCGAGGCCTGGGTGCGCCTGGCGCAGATCGCGTGCGAGTTCGGCGACACGCGGATCCGGCTCCAGGTCAGGACCCAGAACAAGGACGCCGACACGGCCTCGGCCGAGGCGCTGGAGCGCGCGCTGCCCGCGCTGGAGCAGCGCTGGCGCGCGGCTCGGCGGGCCGGCCAGGGCGCCGCCCAGGGCTCGCTGGCCGCCAAGGCTGCCGCCGACGCGGAGGGGGTCTTCTTCCGCGCCCAGCAGCGCCTGCTGCGCAACTTGTTCAACGTGGGCCGCTACACGGACTGCAAGGCGGCCGCGGACCGCCTGATCGACCTGGCCGAGGTCAGCCCCGACGGACACCGCCCGCCCGGGATCAAAGCGGCGATCGAGTTCGCCGGACTCTCGCTGGTGCGGCTCGAGCAGCCCGCCAACGCGCAGCAGTACTTCGCCCGCTGGCGCTCGATCCGCGAGCTGGCCGGGGCGCCCGAGTCGCGCCCCTACGTGCTGGAGGCCGACGCCCTGCAGCAAATGAAGAGCTGGCAGCGCGCCCACGCCCTGCTGCAGCAGGCGGTTCCGCTCTACGCGCAGGAGGTGCGCGGCAAGGAGCGGCTCGGCCCCGAGGAGCGGCGCACGGGCTTGCTCCTGACCCAGGCGCTCCTGCGCCAGGACCGCGCCGCGGGCACCCCCTTCGAGGAGTCGCGCCGCCGGATGCTCGGCTTCTTGCCGCGCGAGCTGAGGAGCGACCCGCAGCTGCACGCGCTCTTCGAGCACTTCAGCCAGCCAGCCCAGCCAGGGGAGTGACTGCGCTCGTGGCGGAAGGGGCTTTCGGGGCTTAACTTAGGGCCAGGAGGGCGCTCGCCGGGTGTCTGGGGCCAAAGGCAATAGTGACGTGGTCCAGGGGTCGGCTGCTCGCCAGACGGTGCAGCTGGGCGCTGACTATCTGGAGTACGCCCGCGAGCGCTACGACGCCAAGCGCTTCAAGGACAAGCTCGTCGAGCGCCTGCTGCCGACGGTCCCGCGCAAGGGGCACGCCCGCCACGTCCGCTCCGGCCAGACCTTCGGCAAGTTCCAGATCCTCGACCGCCTCGGCAAGGGCGGCATGGCCTACGTCTACCTGGCGCTCGACCCCGAGCGCGGGACGGAGGAGCGCGAGGCCTCGGTCGCGCTCAAGGTCATGAAGGACGAGATCGCGACCAACCCCGACTACGTAATGCGCTTCCTGCGCGAGGCGGCCAACACGGCGCTGATCGAGCACCGCAACGTGGTCTCGGTCCTCGAGCTGGGCTCGGTCGACGGGCGGCTCTACTACACCATGGAGCTGATCGAGGGCGTCACGCTCAAGGAGCACCTCCGCCAGGGCCCCGTGCCCGAGGAGGAGGGCGTCCAGATCCTCTGCCAGCTGGTCGACGGGCTGGTGGCCGCGCACGACAAGGGCGTCGCGCACCGCGATATCAAGCCGGCCAACGTGATGATCCTGACCAGCGAGACCCGCTTCGGGGTCGCGATCGAGGGCGAGTTCGACGTGGTCGTCAAGATCACCGACTTCGGGCTGGCCCGGCAGCTCGACCTCGACAAGAGCGCGAGCAAGCCCGGGGGGCAGTTCCTCGGCACGGCCAAATACGTCGCCCCCGAGGTGATCCGCGGCGAGCCGCCGACGGTCAAGTCGGACGTGTTCTCGCTCGGGATCCTGGCCTTCTCGATGTTCGCGGGCGAGTCGCCCTTCAAGGCGCGCAGCAAGATCGAGTTCGTGACGGCCAACCTCGAGCAGGAGGCGCCCTTCCTGCGCGACGTGGTCCCGGTCTCGCCCGACCTGAGCGAGCTCGTGGACCGAATGCTGATCAAGGAGCCCAAGGACCGCCCCAACGCCAAGGCCGTGGGCCGCGACCTCTACCGGCTGGCGAAGGGGGGGGGGGGAGCCGATCGAGGTCAGCGGGGACCCCGAGTCGACCTTCTCGACCGGAGGTCGCAAGCAGGGCCGCTCGCGCCTGGCCGCCGGCGGGACGAGCGAGGGGCCGCCCCTGCCCCTCCTGATCGCGGGCGGCGTCGTGGGCGCGATCGTGGTCCTGGGTGTCCTGAGCATGCTGGGCGGCGGGAGCTCGCCGACTCCGCCGAGCCCCCCGCCGAGCGTCTCGGTCGAGCCCAGCCGCCCGCGCCCCACCCGCACCCAGCGCCCCCCCTCGCCCAGCCCGACCCCCGCGCAGCGCGAGCTCGACCCGCGCCAGCCCCTGGCCGTGCCGGTCGAGCTGCCGCCGAGCAACCGCTTCCGCGACAAGCTGGCGCGCAGCCAGTTCCGCAAGCGGGTCCGCACGGGGGACGAGGCCTGGAGCCGAGACGACGGCGAGGCCGCGCTGGCCGCCTGGCGCGGGGCGGCCAAGCTCCTGCTCGGCGCCCCGCCGCCGCCGCTGGGGGTCCGCCTGCGCGCGGCGGGCCGCAAGGTCGGCGTGGCCCGCGCCAAGGAGCTGCTCCGCCTGGGCGACCCCGAGGGCGCCGCGATCGAGGCCGAGAAGGCGCTCGAGGTGGCCGAGGGCGACCGCGAGCTGACCCAGCTGGCGCGCGAGGCGCGCGCGCGCCTGAACGACCTGGCCGCGGTCGAGCAGGGGATCCGCCGCTCCAAGTCGCTGGCCTTCAGCCCCGAGACCCGCGACGAGGCGGTCCAGCTCCTGCGCGACCTGCTGCCCGTCGCGGCGCGCGTGGGCAAGGAGGGCAGCGTGCGGGCCGAGCTGGCGCGCCTGGGCGTGAACGTGCCGGCCGCCTCTCCGACCCCGGGCGCGAGCCCCGCCGGCACCCCGGCGGCGCCGGCGCGCTCGCCCGAGGCGACGCGCTACCTGAACATGGCCGACAAGCTGCTGCGCGAGCGGAGCTTCGACGCGGCGGCCCTCGCGATCGGCTCCCTGCGCGATCGCCTGGGCGAGGGCGCAGAGGTGAGCAACCTCCGGATCCGCCTGGCGCGCGGGCGCGCGACGCCCAAGGGGCTGCTCTACCTCGAGGAGGGCGGCCCGCCCGAGGCCTTGCCGAGCGGGCTCTACGCCGCGCCCGAGCCCGTGACCCACCGCGAGTTCTTCGCCTGGTTCGAGCAGGCCAGCGGCGAGGGCCTGGTCCGGCCGCCGCGCTCCTGGGGCGGGTCGCGTCCGCCCGAGCGCCTGCTGGACAGGCCGGTGGACGAGGTCGGCGCGGCGGAGGCCAAGGCCTACGCGCGGGCCAAGGGCGGCCGCCTGCCGAGCGCCGAGGAGCGCCAGCTGCTGGGCAAGGCGCTCGAGCGCGAGATTCCGGGACCCGACGCCGAGGGGAAGCGCTATCCCCAGGGCTTCTTCGTAGTGAGCGACGTGCGATGAAGGCAGCAGCCAACTACCTGGTCTACTCCTGCCCCGACTGCGGCAAGCGGATCTTCACCCAGCGCGCCTTCCTGGGGCGCACGGGCACCTGCCCGCTCTGCGGCAACCGCCACCCGGTCGGCGGCCTGCGCGAGGCGGAGTCCGCCTCGGACCGCCGCGGCGCGCCGCGGGTCGAGCCGGCGCACCGGACCGAGGTCGAGGTCCACGACCCGAGCCGCGGCCCGCTGGAGCAGGACGAGCTGGCGCCCCTGCTCGACCTCTCCGCCACGGGCGTCGGCTTCACGGTCCGCGGGATCCCCGACCCGCGCCAGCTGAGCGGCTTTCGGCCCCCGGCGGTCTCGATCGGCGACGTGCTCGAGCTGAGCCTGCACAGCGTCAAGATCGGCCTGCGCCCCAAGGTGTTCCGGGTCGAGGTCCGGCGCGTGGTGCCCGGGCAGCGGCGCGGTCAGTTCACGGTCGGCGCGCAGTTCGTGAAAATGAGCCAGGAGCAGGAAGACTTCTTGAACGAGCTGCTGGCGGAGTGAGTCGAGTTCGCCGGAGGCGTGAAGACCGACGATTTCAACGCAGAGACGCAGAGGACGCGGAGGGGCGCAGAGAGGTGGTTCTGAAAGCGGAGGCGGCCCTGGCTCGGCGAGGAGTCTCGAGGGAGCTGTCGCTCGAGCGGCAGCCCCCTCGAGACTCGCCCGCGCCGCGGCATTCGCGCCCTTGGTGGATCCTGGAGCTCTCTGCGAATCCTCTGCGTTCTCTGCGTCTCTGCGGTTCGAACGAAGCGCCCAACCCGCCCCCGCCCACACTCCCCTCGCGCAGCTAAGTGCACCTTCGTCACCCCGAGATCCTGCTGATCGCCGCGCCGCTCCTGGTGCTCACGCTCCTGGCCCTGCGCTGGAGCGCGGTCGGGCTCAGCCGGCGGCGCTTCGCGCTCTCGGCCACGGCGCGCGTGCTGCTCGTGCTGGCGCTCGCGCTGGCGGCGGCCGAGCTGCGCCTGGTCCTGCCGCACTCGGAGCGGGCGGTGGTGTTCCTGCTCGACGTGTCCGAGAGCGTCAGCCCGACCGGGCGGCGGCACGTGCTGCAGTGGGCCCAGCGGGCCTGGCAGGAGCACGCGGACGGCGACCGGGGCGGGGTGGTGGTGTTCGGGCGCGAGGCGCGGCCCGAGGCGGCGCTCAGCCGGGACCTCGAGCTGCGCGAGCCCTCGCTGGACGGGCTGGCGCGCGATCGGACGGCCCTCGAGCGCGGGCTGCGCCTGGCCGGGGCGCTCCTGCGCGAGGCCCAGGGCGAGCGGCGGGTGGTCCTGCTCAGCGACGGGAACGGCGCGCGCGAGCCGGCGGAGCGCGAGGCGCGCGCGCTGGCCTCGGCGGGGATCCGGCTCGACACGGTGGCGGTGCCCCTCGAGCCGAGCCCGGGCGAGGTGCTCCTGGGCGAGGTCCAGGCGCCGCCCACGGTCTCGGTCGACCAGCCCTTCCTGGTCGAGGTCGGGGTCCGGGCCCGGCGCGGCGGGCCCGCGCTCCTGCACGTGGTGCGCAACGGGCGCTACCTCCCGCCGCAGCGGGTCCAGCTGGCGCCGGGCCTGAACTCGATCGGGGTCGAGCAGCGGATCGGCGACGCCGACGTCTACACCTACGAGGTGTGGATCGAGGCCAGCGGCGACGGCAACGACGCCAACAACCGCGGCGGCGCGATCGTGCGCGTGCGCGGCAAGCCGCGCGTGCTGCTGGCCCTGGGCGACGAGCTCGACGAGCGGGGCGAGGTGCTGACCCCGGGCCGCGAGGTCGCCGCCCCGCTGGCCCAGGCCCTCGAGGCCAGCGGCTACGAGCTCGTGCTGCGCGGCGCCGACGGGCTGCCCCTCGGCAGCCAGGAGCTGGCCGGCTACGACGCGCTCGTGATCGGCGATATCGCGGCCGAGCGCTGGAGCCCCGAGCAAATGCGCGCCGTGCAGCGCTACGTGTTCGAGCAGGGCGGCGGGCTGCTCTTCCTGGGCGGGCCGCGCAGCTACGGGCTGGGCGGCTACTACCGGACCCCGATCGAGGAGGCGCTCCCGCTCAGCTCCGACGTGCGCGGCAAGAAGGTGCTCCCCTCGCTGGCGCTGGTGCTCTGCATTGACCGCTCGGGCAGCATGGGCCAGTCGGTGGGCGAGGACAGCAAGCTGGACCTCGCCAAGGAGGGCGCGGCGCGCAGCCTGGAGCTGCTCCAGCCCTTCGACCAGGTCGGCGTGGTGGCCTTCGACCACCTGCCCACCTGGGCCGTGGAGCTGCAGCGGGTCGAGAACCGGCCCAAGCTGAAGAGCAAGATCCGCCGGATCGACATGGGCGGCGGGACGCGGATCGGCGACGCCCTGGACGCGGCGCTCGAGAAGCTGGCCACGACGCCGGCCCAGCTCAAGCACGTGGTGCTCTTGACCGACGGGCGCAGCGACGAGGGCCCCGGCCGGGTGGGCGGCCTGACGCGCGCCTTCCGCGGGGCCGGGATCACGCTCACGACCGTCGGCGTGGGCGACGGGGTCGACAAGGAGCTGCTCGAGGACCTGGCCCGCGGCACGGGCGGGCGCTACCTGCCGGTCAAGGACGCGCGCACCCTGCCGCGGATCCTCACCAAGGAGGCGGTGACCGCCAGCCAGGCGCTCCTGATCGAGAAGGAGCTCCGCCCCCGCCACCTGGGCCAGCTCGACGCGCTCGGCCTCGACTGGCGCGCCGCGCCGCCGCTCATGGGCTACGTGCTGACGGCGGCCAAGCCCCGCGCCGAGGTGGTCCTCGACACGGGCGGGGGCGAGGAGCTGGAGGACGGGCCGATCCTGGCGCGCTGGCGCCACGGCCTGGGCAAGGCGGCGGCCTTCGCCTCGGACGGCACGGCCCGCTGGTCCGCGCCCTGGCTGCGCTGGCCCGGCTACGGGCCCTTCTTCGCCGGGCTGGTCCGCTGGGTCGCGCGCGAGCCGCAGGCCCCGGGCTACGCGACGACCCTCGAGCTCGACGAGGGCCAGGCCCGCCTCGAGGTCAACGTGCGCGCCCCCGACGGCTCGCCGATCACGGGCCTGAACCTGGGCGCGAACCTGACCGGCCCGCCGGGGAGCGGCGAGCTGCCGCGCCTCCAGCTGCGCCCGGTGGCGCCCGGGCGCTACGTGGCCGAGGCCGAGGTCCAGCGCTCGGGGGCCTACTTCGCGACGGTCGACGGCCAGGCCGAGGGCAAGACGGTCCCGGTCGGCAACGCGGGCGCCGTGCTCGCCTACCCGCGCGAATACCGCCACCTCGAGCACGACCAGGAGCTGCTCGACCGGCTGGCCGAGCTGGGCGCGGGCGAGTCACTCAGCCTCGACGACCCGCCCGAGGTGTTCGCGGGCGAGCGCCAGACGCGCTACGACTACCGCCCCCTGGCCTGGCTGCTCTTCCCCGTGGCGGGCTTGCTGCTGCTGCTCGAGCTCTGCGCGCGGCGGCTGGTCCTGCCCGAGTCGCTGCGCCGCGGCGTCGAGGCCTGGCGCACCCGACGCGCCGAGCGCAGCCAGGTCGGCGCGCGGACGCTGGAGACCCTCCGCGACCGCAAGGCCAGCGAGCGGGCCACGCTGGCCGCCGAGCGCAGCGCGCGCCTCCAGCGCCGCGAGAGCCAGAGCCTGCCGCGGGTCCAGCCCGAGCCGGAGGCCCCCGCGCCGCCGCCGAGGCCGCCCAAGCCCAAGGCCAAGTCCAAGCCCAAGCCTGGCCCCGGCCCCGGCCCCGGCCCCGGCTCCGGCCCCGGCTCCGGCCCCGGCTCCGGCCCCGGCTCCGGCCCCGGCCCCGGCCCCTCGGGCACGGGCACGGGCACGGGCACGGGCGCAGGCGGACTTGGCAAGCTCCTCGACGCCAAGCGCAAGGCGCGCGAGCAGCGCAAGGGCCGCCCGTGAAGCGCCAGCTCGGCCGCTACCAGCTCCTGGGCGAGCTCGGCCGAGGCGGCATGGGCGTGGTCTACCGCGCCCTCGACCCGGGCCTGGGCCGCGAGGTCGCGCTCAAGGTCCTCCCCCTGGGCGAGGCGAACGAGAACGACCTGGAGCGCTTCCGGCGCGAGGGCGCGGCCGGGGCGGCGGTCCAGCACCCCAACGTGCTCCCGGTTCACGAGCTGACGCAGGTCGAGGGCTACGCGGTGCTGGCCATGGACCTCGCGGGCGGCGGCTCGCTGCGGGACCTGCTCCAGCGCGAGGGGCGGCTGCCGGGGCAGCTGGTCGCGGACTACGGGGTCCAGATCGCGAAGGGGCTCGCGGCGCTGCACGAGCGCGGGGTCCTGCACCGCGACCTCAAGCCCGAGAACGTGCTCTTCAGCGGCGACGGGCGCCCGCAGCTGGCGGACTTCGGGCTGGCCAAGCTGCTCGACCGCGAGACGAAGCTGACGCAGACCGGCGTGGCGCTGGGCTCGCCGCACGCCATGGCGCCCGAGCAGGCGCGGGGCGAGGTGTCGCGGATCGGGCCCGCGACGGACGTCTACGGGCTGGGGGTGGTGCTCTTCGAGGCGCTGACGGGCGAGATCCCGATCCAGGGACGGAGCGTGCTCGAGCTCCTGGACGCGATCACGCGGGTCCCGCCGCGCCGCCCGCGCGACCTGGTCCGCGGCGTGGACCCAGGTCTGGAGGCGATCGTGCTCCGCTGCCTGGCCAAGGAGCCGCGCGAGCGCTACCCCGACGCCCAGTCCCTGGCGGCGGCGCTCGAGGCCTGGTCGCCGCGAGGCGGCACGCGCGGCGCCGCGGCCGGGGTCGCGGCGGCGCTGGTCGTGGTCCTGCTGGGCGCGCTGGGGGCGGCCCTCGCGCTCCGCTCGCGGGGGCCGACGTCGACCCCTCTCGCCCTCGCCAGCGCGACGGCTGCCCCCTCCCCGAGCCCCTCCCCCTCAGCCGCCCGCGCCCCCAGCCAGCCCGCGGTGGGGGTGCTCCCCAAGCGGCTGACGGTGGGGCTGGCGGGGTCGCTCCCCCTCCGCCTCTGGCGCCCGCGCACGCTCGAGGTCCAGGGCTTCGCGGTGCCCGACCCGGCGCCGACCCTGGTAGTGGCGGTCCCGCTCCCGAGGGAGAGCGCGTTCCGCTCCCCGCAGCTGATCGAGCTCGAGGGCGAGGGGCGCTTCCTGGAGCTGGCGCGCGCCCCGCTGCAGGGCGGCGACCTCCCGACGCCGGTTCCCCTCGGCCGCGAGCAGCTGCTGCGAGCCAGCGTGCCCATGGTGGAGCGGAACAAGCTGGCGCTCCTGGCCCTGGACGCCGAGGGCCGGGCGGCCTGCGCGCCCTTGGTGCTCCCGCTCGAGCTCGCGCCCGAGTGGCTGCTCCGGCTGCCCGAAGAGCAGCGCCCGCGCGGGCTGCCCGAGGGGGTGACGCCGACCGAGGAGGAGGGGGTCTACCGCAACGAGCTGGACGGCTCGGAGCTGGTGTGGGTGACCCAGGGGCCGACCTACGCCCACGGCGGCGGGCAGGCGCGCCCGGTCGAGCTGGACGAGGGCGTGTTCCTGGGGCGGCACGAGGTGACCTGGCAGCAGTTCCAGGCCTTCCTGGCGGCGATCCAGAGCGACTACCTGTCCGAGCACTCGGCCTTGCCCGAGGGGACGCCGGCCTTCGCCGAGTGGTTCTGGGCCATGGAGTACGCGCGCTGGGCGGGCGCGCGCTTGCCGCGGGCCCGCGAGTGGTGCCGGGCGGCCTGGGGCGACGAGCGCGACTTCGAGGCCGTGCGAAAGCGCTACGTCACGGGCCTGCGCCCGGTCGGCCAGGAGCGGGAGGGCTCGCCCTTTGGCTGCACGGACATGCTCGGCAACCGGCGCGAGTTCACCCAGATCCCGGTGCGCAAGGAGCTGATCCGGGTCCAGGGCGGGGACATGCGGAGCTTCGCCTTCCGCTCCGCGACGACGCGGACCTTCGGCAAGGACGTCGACAAGCTAATGCAGCACGGCTTCCGGCTCGCGATCGACGCCGAGGGCCGCTCGCGCAGCGGGGCGCGCCTGAGCTGGCGCCTGCAGGCCTGCGCCTTCCGCCCCCGAGTGGTCAAGGGCGAGAAGGGAGAGGACCTCTACCAGCCGCCCGAGCCCGGCGAGCTGAGGAAGCTGGGCCCGCCCTTCGCGGCCAAGACTTTCAGCTGGCCGCGCCCCTGGGGCAAGCGCGGCTGGCCCGCCTCGGGGCGCCGGCTCGAGGACCAGGGCGGGCTCTACCTGGAGGGGCGGGCGCGGGTCTACCTGGCGCCGGGGAAGTGGGTCGTGTCGGCCTTGAGCGACGACGGGATCGAGGTCGCGATCGAGGTCCAGGGGCGACGCAACGTGTGGCTGAGGGACTGGAGCTGGCACGCGCCGACCTTCGAGGAGCAGGTGCGCACGCTCCCCAAGGGCTTCGAGGGCGAGCTGACCTTTCGCTACTGCCAGCTGGTCGGCGGGCGGGTGCTCAAGTGGGTGCTCTTCCCGGTGAAGTAGGCCCGCGTGTCCGTCCCCGCCCAGCTCGGCCCCTACGACCTCGGTCAGCCCCTCGGCCGGGGGGGCATGGGCACGGTCCTGCGGGCCGTGCACCGCGAGAGCGGGCAGGCCGTCGCGATCAAGCTGGCGAGCGGGTCGCCCCAGAGCGAGCGAGGGCGAAGGCTGCGCGCCCGGCTCCAGCGTGAGGCAGAGCTCGGCGCGCGCCTGCAGCACCCGGGGATCCAGGCCGTCCACAGCGCGGACCTCGCCGGCGAGCCGCCCTGGATCGCGGTCGAGCTGCTGGAGGGCGGCACGCTCGCGGAGCGGCTGGAGCGGGGCGGACCGCTGCCGATCGGCGAAGCCCTCGCGCTGGGGCGCGCGCTCTGCGCGGCCCTGCGCCACGCCCACGCGGCGGACGTGCTGCACCGCGACCTCAAGCCGGACAACGTGCTCTTCCGCGCGGACGGGTCGCCGGTGCTGATCGACTTCGGCCTCTCGGTGGGGCTGGAGGAGGACGCGCAGCGCATGACCCGCACCCGGGAGCTGGTGGGGACGCCGGCCTACATGGCCCCCGAGCAGGCCGAGGGCAAGCGCTCGGCCGACCGGCGCGTCGACGCCTACGGGCTGGGGGCGGTGCTCTACGCGGCCCTGAGCGGGGAGCCGCCGCTGGGGCTGGAGCGCTGCGAGACCTTGAGCGAGGCGCTGGTCGCCCTGGCCACGCGGACGCCCCGCTCCCTGCGCAAGCTGCGCGCGGAGGTGCCCGCGGGCCTGGACGCGCTGGTGCTCGCGCTGCTGGCCAAGCAGCCCGCCGAGCGCCCCGACCTGGACGAGGTCGAGGCCCGCCTGGCGGCGCTGGCGGCGGGCGAGGGGCTCGCGGGCGGAGCGCGCGGCGCCCCGCTGGCGCTCGGGCTCGCCGGGGGCCTGCTGGTGGTCGCCCTGGCCCTGGCAGC
>CALDQK010000327.1 GCA_937911525.1 uncultured bacterium | reverse complement strand
CTGGGCCGAGCGATCCGAACCTGAACACCCATCGGCGCCGGGCTCGCCAACCGGCGCACGGCTGGGGCTGGCGATCGCCAAGCGCCTCTGCGTCCTGATGGGGATCGAGATCGCGGTCGAGAGCAAGGTGGGCGTCGGCACCCGCTTCGAGCTCCACGTGCCCGCCAAGCTGCCCGAGCAGCCCCTGCCTCCCAGCGCGCCCGCCACCCTCAGCGCGCTGGCGAGCGCCCCAGCCGCGCCAGCCGAGCCCAAGTCCACGACCCGCGCCGTCTCGCGCCCGATCGCGGCCCGGCGCCCGGAGCTGTCCAGCAAGCCCTTGCCGCTGATCTGCCTCGGCAGCGAGGCCCTGGTCGAGGGCCTGAGGCGCTGCTTGAGCGGCTTCCCCCTCGAGCCTCGGCGCGCGACCGACCTCGAGCAGGCGGCGTCCCTCGCCAGCCAGGAGGCGCCCTGGGCGATCGTGGTCGAGCCGGACGCGAGCGGCTTCGACAGCCTGAACGAGCTCTCCGCGCACAGCGCGCTGCGCCAGGTGCCCGTCGTGATGTGCGCCGAGGAGCCGGGCGGCTTCCAGCTGGACCGGGTCCAGGCGCTGATCAACCCCTTCTCCAACGAGGAGCTGATCGACGCGCTGCTCGGCGTCGACTGCTGGCGCAAGGGAGAGGTGCTCGTGGTCGAGGACGACGCCGCGACCCGCGAGCTCTACGCCGCGCACCTGAGCCAGTCCGGCTACACCGCCCGCCTGGCCGCCTCGGGCGAAGCGGCCCTCGCCCTGCTCCGCGAAGGCCCGCGCCCGCAGGCGATCGTGCTGGACCTGCTGATGCCCGGCATGGACGGCTTCGAGCTCATGGCGGCGCTGCAGAGCGACCCCGCCTGGCGGCGGATCCCCGTGATGGTCGTCACGGGCAAGGAGCTGAGCAGCGACGAGCGCGCTCGGGTCGAGCAGGGCTGCGAGCTGCTGGTCAGCAAGGGGGACGCCAAGACCGACGAGGTCCCCAGCCGCCTGGAGGGCATGGTCGCCGCGGTCCAGCGCGCCGGCGCCCAGCGAGTGCTGGTGGTGGACGACAACGAGCCGAACCGCGACCTGATCGGGCAGCTCTTCGCGGCCCAGGGCTACAAGGTCCACACCGCCGAGGGCGGCGCGGCCGCGATCGAGCTGGCCCTCGAGAAGGGACCCGACGTCGTGATCATGGACCTGGCCATGCCCGGCATGGACGGCTTCGAGGCGACCCAGATGCTGCGCGCGCACCCCGCGACGGCCGAGACCGCGATCATCGCCTGCAGCGCCTTCGCGCTGGACGAGTTCCGCAAGCGCGCCGAAGCTGCGGGCTGCGACGGGTTCATCACCAAACCGATCGAGCCGGCCGAGCTGGTGGATCGGGTCAAGCGCTTGGTGTTGGCAGCCAAGGTGCGGCGCAACGACCTGCAGCCGCAAGGGAGCTGAGATGGCCACCATTCTGGTGATCGACGACGACGCTCAAGCCCGGGACCTCTTCACGCAGGTGCTGGGGGTGGAGCACGAGGTCACGACCGCGTCGGATTGGGTGACTGCGAACGCGGCGCTGCGTCCTGGCGTGGACCTCGTGCTGATCGACGTGAACATGCCGACCCTCAGCGGCGACACGGTCACCAAGATCCTCCTGCAGACGAAGCCGAACCTGCAGATCGTGCTGACCAGCGCCATGGACGAGTCGGAGCTGCGCCGCCTGGCGCGCTCGGTGGGCGCGGCGGGCGCGATCCCCAAGACCTTCGACCAGCTGCTGCGGGTCCGCGTGCGCCGCTACTTGCCCTAGGGCTTGGGCGGCGGGGCGAACTCCGCCAAGGCGTCCGTATCGATCACGGCGAAGTCGGGGCGAGCGTAGTCGGCGCCGAGGGTGTGGGCGACCAGGTTGGGCGCCAGCCGAGCGCTGCCAGGGCTGTGGGTGTGCCCGCAGAGCACGGTCAGCTCGCAGCCCGGGTGCTCGAGCGCCACCTCGTGCAGGAGCTCACCCAGCGCGCCGCACACGAAGCCCGGCGCCCACTCGTCGTTGCTGGTCTGGCCCTCGTGCCAGCAGGCCTCGCGGAAGGGGGGCACGTGGGTCAGCACGAGCACGCGCCCGTAGGCCGCCGCCGCCGCCCGCAGGCTCGGGCCCAGCGTCTCCGCCGCGTCGCTCCCGTAGTCGCGCAGGAGCTGCCCCAGGGCGGCCTTGTCGTTCTTGGCGAGGGCGAGCTCCTCGATCAGGAGGTAGTCGTTGAGGACCACGGGCGTGCCCTCCCAGTCGCCGACGCGCGCGTCGCCCCAGCCGCCGTGGCCGACCAGCGCCAGCCCGGGCGCGAGCTCGAGCGGCTCGCGCGCCGGCAGCCAGTGGACGGGCGCGGGCAGCCGCGCGGCGCCCGCGCGGACCTCGGCCACGCTGCCGCGGTAGTAGTCGTGGTTGCCCAGCACGAAGTAGAGCGGCCGCTCGAGCAGCTCGGCGCAGCGCTCGACCCAGAACAGGACCGAGCCGGCCGTGGCGATATCCCCGCCGAGCAGGAGGCCTTCGACCCCGGCGGCGCGGATCCGACCGCACCAGGCCTCCACGTCCTCGGGCTCGACGAAGTCGAAGTGCACGTCGCTGGCCCAGGCGATCCGCATGGGTGGGTCCTCCTCGCCCTGATCGTATCCTGAGGGTGTGCAGCCACCGCGCTCCAGCTTCGACGCCTATCGGGACAAGGCCCTCGGCCGCGCCCCGAGCAACCCCGCGCGCTGCCGCGCCGCGGGCGCGGGGCTCGCGCGAGCCACGCTGGGCCAGCTCCACCCCGACGCGCTCTGGGCCACTCACGCCCGCGCCCAGGCCCGCCTGGCCCGCGGCAGCGCGGAGCCACCGGGCGAGGGCGAGGCCTCGCTGCTGGAGCTCAAGGCCGAGCTGGCCCAGCGCCTGCTCGGCCCCTCCTGCGAGCTCTGCTTCCTGCGCTGCCCGGTCGACCGCCGCGCGGGCCAGGTCGGCGCCTGCGGCCTCGGCCCGGGCCTGCGCCCCTACCAGGACTTCGTGCACCTCGGCGAAGAGCTGGAGCTGATCCCGACCCACGCCGTCTACCTGGCGGGCTGCAACTACCGCTGCGCCTACTGCTCCGACTGGACCCACGTGGTCGAGCCGACCCAGCACCCCGAGGCGAGCCCCGCGGCGCTGGCGGCCTCGGTCGACGCCCGCCGGGGCGAGGGCACGCTCAGCCTCAGCTTCGTGGGCGGCCTGCCCGACGTGAACCTGCCCGCGATCCTCAGCGCGCTGGTCGAGAGCCGCGCCAGCACGCCCCTGGTGTGGAACACCAACCTCAGCGGCACCGAGCGGACCCACGACCTGCTCGAGGGCCTGGTCGACGCCTACGTGGCGGACCTGAAATACGGCAACGAAGCCTGCGCGCAGCAGGGCTCGGCGGTCAAGGGCTCGCTCGCCCTGACCCAGCGCTTGCTCGAGCGGGTCGCCAACGAGGCCTACCTGATCGTGCGCCACCTCCTCCTGCCGGGGCACCTCGAGTGCTGCACGCTGCCCGCCCTGGACTGGCTGGCCGAGCGCCTGCCCGGCGCGCGCCTGAACCTGATGGGCCAGTACCTCGCGCCCGACCAGGTCCGCGGCACGGACTGGGAGCGCGCCCTGGACGAAGGCGACCTCGAGCGCGCCCGCGTCCGCGGCCGCGAGCTGGGCTTCGACCTCGAGGGCCCCGGCCGGGTCGAGGGGCGACCCCAGGTCGAACCCGCCCCCGCCGCGGCCCCCGCCGCCGGCTTCAGCTCCGAGATCCGGATCCAGCCCGACGGCCGACTCGTGATCGAGAACCTGTCCTCGGACCTGTCCGGCCTGCTCGACCTGGGCGAGGCCGAGGAGCCACGCCGCGAGGCCGGCCGGGAGTGGCGAGAGGATTAGCGGGACGTGGAGAGACTGAGATCGACCTCGTCGCGTTGAACGAGGACGAGAAGGTCATCCGATTTGGAAGCTGCAAACGCACCGCCTCCAAGCTACGCCCCGACCTCGCTGCCTTTGACCAGCACGTCGAGCGCTTCTTGGGGTCGCACAAGGAATACAAGGGCTGGACCATAGAGAAAGCAGCGATAGCCCCGGTGCTCGGGGACCAGGCGGAGCGCCAAGCAATCGAGGCTCGCGGCTATCTGCCCCAGGACTTGCGAGATCTGACTCAGGGTCTCTAGCAGAGCGCTCCCGCGCCGCCCTCACGCCCTCGCAGGCCCACGAAACCGAATCCCAGTGGTCGCGCCGAACGAGCCCGCCCCACGACCACCCCAGCCCGCGCGACCCCCTCCCGCCCTCTATCTGAGCGGAGGGGCGGTCATGGCGCACCCACACCAGGACCTCTCCAACGCGAGCCTCCCCGCCATGACCGCCCCTCCGCTCAGGCGGGGACGCCGTGGTCGGCGATCTCGTTGAGCTTCTGCTTGCGCGTGGTCGCGAGGTGCGTGCAGGCCTCGGCGACCATGCGCACGGTCTCGCTCGGGAGCGCGCGCAGGTAGTCCAGGCCGCGCTCGGCGGGGTCCTCGACCCCGAGCGAGTCCTTGGCGACCTTGGCCAGGCGGTCGCACTCGGTCTGGCCGACGCGGAGGTAGATATAGGCCGCCAGGGGCGAGTGCTTCATGTCGAAGCCCGAGTCGTTGGCGCGGCCCTTCTCGAGCAGGTCGAGGACCTGCTCGTCGATGTCCTTGCTCTGGGTGCCCGGGCGCGGCGGGAGGTAGCTCTCGAGGCGGATCGTGGGCGTCTCGAGCGGCAGGTCGCCCATGAAGAGCGAGATCGGCGCGTCGCCGCCGCTGGCGTAGGCCAGGGCCTCGAGCAGCGAGGCGGCCAGGAGCTTGGCGCGCAGGTAGCGCGCGCCGAGCGCGATGTTGGCCTCGGCGCGGGTGCGCATCGTGGCGTAGTCCGAGTCGCTGGGCTCGCCCTGGTACTGGCGGAACACGCAGCCGGGATCGAGGAAGCCGAGGAAGCCCTCCATCTTCTGCATCGCCATGCGGTATTCGCTGATCGTGTAGAGGCGCTGCCCGCGCAGCGACATGTTGGTCTCGGGCAGCAGCTTCCAGGTGTTGTCGAGGAACCAGCGAATGTCCTCGGACGCGAAGTTGCCCACGTCGCGGTTGGCCACGATCGTCGCGCGCCGGATCGCCTCGACCTGGCGCTCCTCGCTCAAGCCCAGCTCGAACTCGCTGTTGGCCTTGGCCAGGCGCTCGGCCAGGCCCAGGCTGGGGTCGTTGTCCTCGCCGCCGCGGAAGGGGATCGTGGCCTCGATGCAGGCCGCCAGCTCGGCCAGGGTCGCCTCGGGCAGGCTGCCCTCGAGCGAGCGGGTCAGGAGCAGGGCCGAGAGGAACTCGTTCAGCCCGCCGTAGATCGAGAGCTCCTGGCCGGGCACGAAGCCGAAGATCGTGTTGACCAGGGCCTTCATTCGCTGGCTGGCGGGGTCGACGGGGCGCATCACGTACTTGCCGTCGTGATGGTCGATGGCGTCGTTGAGGATCTCTTCGACCGGGCGCGGCAGCCCGCCGTCGACCTGCACGTAGACCGTGTCGTGGAAGAGGATCGCCAGCGTCTCGAGGGGCGGGGCGCCCGAGGAGATATCGAACACGTGCTCGACGGTGTGGAAGCGCCGACCGCGACCCGACATGCACTCGTGGATCAAGACGCTCCAGGTCTCGAACTGCTGAGCGCTGGCCTCGTGGCCGAGCTCACGGAAGGCGGCCTCGAAGCGACGGACGAGCCGTTGGAGGGCCGAAGCCTTTGCCGCTTGAGCCTGTGCCATTCCCAACCCCCTTCGGTGCGAAGCGCTGTTATAGCGACTCACGCCGGATCGTGGGGCTAGCCTGCGGGCGAGGGGCCAGGATCGTCCTCCTCGGCCGCGCCGGTCTCCGACGCCACAGGTCGTTCGCTGGCCTGGGTTTGCGCAGCGGAGGCGTCCGCCGGGTTGGCCGGGGCCGCGGCGGCCGGCGGGGTCGCCTCGACCCGCGGGGCAGCGGGCTCGCAGTGGGGACAGGTCGCCCAGGCGTCGGTGTAGAGGTGGCCCTGCGCGCACTTGCGCGTCAGGGTCCCGGGGGCGGCCTGGACGTCGGCCGGCAGGACCACCAGCGTCGCGGCGTGCTCGGAGAGCTTCTCGCGCGTGACCCGCAGCAGACTGAACAGGCCCAGGGCGCCGAAGATATGGATCGCGCCCGAGCAGATCGCCAGGGCGCTGGGGTCCAGGCCCGACATGCTGGTCTCGCTGTAGGCCGCCATCACGATCCCGTAGAAGGGGTTCACGGTGCGAGCCAGCTCGCAGACCTCGGTCTGCACGCCCAGCTCGGACATGATGAACGAGGCGATGACCGGCGCGAGCCACACGCCGACCAGGGCCGCGCTCGCCACCAGGCGGGGCATGTGGCGGTCGCGCAGCTGGAGCGTGACGAGCTGGGAGGTCAGCACCGCCACGACGTAGGCCGAGACCGCGATCACGACCCCCAGGAGCAGGCCCACGGGCGAGATCTCGAGCCGCCCGCCGCCCGCCTGCCCGACCTCCTTCAGGGTGAACATCAGGATCCCGAGCATCAGGCCGGCCATCAGCACGTAGACGATCGGGGGCCAGGCGAAGCGGCTCCACTCCAGCCGCTCCTCGTCGGGGACGAAGTCGTCCGCGTCGCGGCGAGCCATGCCACGGACCAGCCCGCGGCTCTCGACGGGGGACTCGATCGCGAACCAGAGCAGGGCCACGAAGGGCAGGATCAGGTGGAAGGCCAGCCCGTCGGAGTGGTCGAGGTAGCGCGGCTGCCAGAAGTTGCCGATCGTCGGCCAGGGGTCGGGGAAGAAGGTCAGCCCCGAGACGACCGCGACGGCGATCACCATCGTCAGCCCCCCGTGGCGCCCGAAGAAGAGCGCTGGCTCGCCGGTGTAGCGCCGCGCCAGGCCGGCGAGCAGGGCGCGGGCCAGGATCACGAGGAACACGACCTGGATCAGGTCGCCGGGCACCGGGTTGCCGAGGACGTGGATCGTGAAGAACTTGTCCGGCTCGAGCTCGGAGAAGATCGGCCCCCAGGGGGCGAGGAGCGCGAAGCAGCGGAAGTCGAGGACCCGCGAGCCGAGGGCGAAGCCCGCCGCGCCCAGCATGAACATCGAGGCGAAGACCGCGGTCGAGCCGGCGTGCTGGGACTTCTGCATCGCCAGCCCGACCAGGGCGCCGATCATGCAGTAGACGGGCGTCAGCAAGACCAAGCAGAGGTAGGTGCGAAACACCCCGCTCGGGCCGACCTCGCTGCCGAGGCTGAGCAAGACCAGGGGCGTGGTCAGGACCGCCAGGATCAGCGGCAGCGAGAGCTGGGTCAGCAGGTGGCCGATCGCGAGCTCCTGGCCCGACATGCCCGTCAGGCGGAGCATGTCGAGCACGCCGTCCTCGCGCTGTTTGGCGATCACCGAGGCCACCCGCGCCGGGGCCCAGAAGAGCAAGAGCAGGCAGTTGACGGTCACGCTCAGGCCGAAGAAGAGCGTGAACAGGATCTTCGTCTTGCTGGTGAAGCTCGCCATCCAGTTGAGGACGAAGAGCATCGCCATGCCGTAGAAGAGGAACAGGAACACGAGGATGATCGCGAAGAAGCGCCGGTCCCGGCGGGCGTGTTGCAGACCCCACTGCGCGAGGGGGTTGCTGAGCAGGGAGGTGATCACGCCGCCTCCTCGGGCTTGGGCTCGGGTCGGGCTTGGGGGCGCTCGCCCAGGAGCTGGCGCATGGTGTCCACGCTGAAGCGCTCCGCCGCGCCGCCGCCCTTGCCGGCGACCTTGAGGAAGAGGTCCTCCAGGCCCTCCTGGCGGGTGGTCAGGCCCGTCACGCCCACGCCGGCCTCGACCAGCGCCTGCAGGAGCGCCGCGCGGCGGGCCGGCTGCGAGCGGCCCTCCAGCGCGGCCACGACCTTGACCAGGCCGGCCCGCGTCTTCTCGTTGGCCTTGTAGGTCTCGACGCTGACCTCGCGCACGTCGCCCTGGGCGGCCAGGACTCCGCTGGCGCGCTCGGGGTCGCCGAGGACCTCGAACACGAGCATGTCGCTCGGGTTGAGCCGGTCGAGGATGTCCTCGATCCGCCCCGAGACGAGCATTCGCCCGCGCTCGATGATCCCGACCGAGTCGCAGAAGTCCGCCAGCTCGGTCAGGATGTGGCTCGAGACGAGCACGGTCTTGCCCAGGTCGCGCAGGGTCTTGATGATCTCGCGGAACTCGATCCGGGCCGCCGGGTCGAGGCCCGCCGCCGGCTCGTCGAGCAGAAGCACGCTCGGGTCGTGGATCAGGGTCTTGGCGAGCAGCACGCGCTGCTTCCAGCCCTTGGAGAGCTCGGTCACCTTGTCGCGCCGCCGCTCCCCGATCCGGGTCAGCTCGATCGCGCGCTCGACCCGGTTCTTGCGCCGCACCGGCGCGAGCCGGTAGCTGATCGCGAAGAACTCGAGGAACTGCTCGACGCTGAAGCCGTCCGGCATGCCGAAGGGGTCGGGCATGAAGCCGAGCATGCGCCGCACGTCCTCGGTCTTCTGCTGGGTGTCGTAGCCGCGCACCCACACCCGCCCCGCGTCGGGGCGGTCCACGGTGGCCAGGATCCGCAGCGTGGTCGACTTGCCCGCGCCGTTGGGGCCGATGAAGCCGTAGGCCGAGCCCTCTTCCACTTCGAGGCTCAGCCCCTGGACGGCAGGTTTGCCGTCGTAGAAGCGCCATACGTTGCGCGCCACCAGGGTGGTCATGGTCTACTCGCTGAAGTCCCCGCGGTGAGGCGATCTTACAGGCATGAGTGATCCACGCGCGGTGAGGCGAGCCCTGGAGGTGCTCACGGAGCGCAGCGGCGGCTCGCTCCAGCGCCAGCTCCAGAGCCTCAGCGGCCAGGCCAGCGGCCGCCAGGCCCGCCGCTTGGCGGCCTGGACCTCGGGCGCCTTGCGCCGCCGCCGGACCCTGGGCGTCGTGCTGAACGGCGTCGCGAAGCGCGCGCTCAAGGGTCGCCCGCCCCAGGTCGTCGCCCTGCTGGAGCTCTTCGGCTACGCGCTCCTGTTCCACGCCGAGCCCCTCGAGGAGCTGCTGGCCTCGCTCCACGAGCTGGGCGAGAGCAAGAAGGTCAGCGCCCACGTCGAGCGGGTGCTGACCCGGCTGGACGCCGCGATCGCCGAGCGCCGCGACGAGCCCGGCGAGGGCGACGACCTGCTGCCCCTCGGCCGCGAGCGCTCGATTCGCTTCAAGAAGCCCGTGCTCGGCGTCAGCCAGCGCGGCCCGGCGGGCGAGCTGGGGATCCTCTACAGCCTGCCCGACGACCTGGCCGGGGCCTGGGTCGCGGCCTTCGGCGAAGAGCAGGCGCGCGAGCTGGCCCGCGCCGCCAACGACCCCGCGCCCCTCTTCCTGCGCGCCAACACGCTCAGGACGACGCCGGCCGAGCTGAGCGCGGCCCTACGCGAGGCCAAGGTCGACGTGCTCCCGACCGAGGTCGAGACCGCCCTGCGCCTCGGCCCGGGCGGGGGGAGCTTCCGCCACACGGACCCTTGGCGGGCCGGCCACTTCGTCGTCCAGGACCTGACCGCCCAGCGCGTCGCGCCCCTGCTCGCGCCCCAGCCCGGCGAGCGAGTGCTCGACCTCTGCGCCGCGCCCGGCGGCAAGACCTGCCACCTGGCCGAGCTGGCCCGCGACCAGGCCGACGTGCTCGCGACCGACCTCAAGGCCGGCCGCCTGCGGCGCGTCGAGCAGAACGCCGAGCGCCTCGGCCTGCGCTCGATCCGCACCCAGCGCCTGGACGGCAAGCGCGCCGCCGAGGAGCTGGCCGAGGCCGGCCCCTTCGACGCGATCCTGGTCGACGCGCCCTGCAGCAACACCGGCGTGGTCCGCCGCCGCCCCGAGGCGCGCTGGCGCTACGACAGCCGCTCCCAGCGCCGCCTGACCACGGAGCAGTCGCGCCTGCTCGAGGCGGTCGTCCCGCTCCTGGCGCCGGGCGGGCGGCTGGTCTACTCGCTCTGCTCGATCGAGCCCGACGAGGGCCACGAGCGCGTCGAAGAGCTGCTCGCCGCGCACCCCGAGCTGGAGCGCGTCCACGAGGAGCTGTGGCTGCCAGGGCCCGAGCGCGGAGACGGCGGCTTCGCGGCCCTGCTACGCCTAAGGGGCTGAGCCCGGCGCGGCCAGCACCACCGAGCTCGGCGTGCCCAGCTGGCCGACGTGCTCGGAGCGCAGCACCTGAAAGCCCGCCGCCTCGAGCAGCCCGCCCAGCTCCAGCGGCCGACAACCGCCGACCGCGGCCGGCCCCAGCACGCGGTGAATCCCCTGCCAGAGGGACATCAGCCCGCGCTCCAGCGCCGAGCGCCCCGGGCTCAGCGAGCAGATCACCGCGCGCCCCTCCGGCGCGAGCAGCTCGCGCAGCTCGACCAGGGCCGGCACGATCCGCGCGAGGGGAAAGAGGTCGAGGGTGTAGCCGACGTAGAGCCAATCGAAGCTCGCCCGCGCCAAGGGCGGGTCGGTCGCGCTCCCGCGCACCAGCAGCGCTCGCGGCGCGCGCGCGCGGGTCAGCCGCAGCATCTCCGCGCTCACGTCGAGGCCGACCGCGCGCACCCCCTCGAGCTGGCTGACCTGCCCCAGGAAGGCCCCGGTGCCGACGCCCACCTCGAGCACGCGCTGGCCCGCCTGGGGCTCGATCCACGAGGCGGCCAGCGCCTTGGCGCGGCCCTCGAAGGGCTCGCCCATGGCGAGCTTGCTGCCGATCCGGTCGTAGACGCGGGCCGCGTCACGCGGCTCCAGCCCTCGCTCGAGCACGGGAACCTCCCCGGCGAGATCCTAGTCCCAGGGCCGGTCGAAGGCGCCTTGACGAGGCGAGTAAGAAGGAAAGCATGAACGAAGGAAGGCAGGAAAGCGGGGATTCATGAACTCCTTGCCCCTGCTCGAGCCGCTCACGGCGACCAAGCAGCCGCAGCCTTCCTGTCCTTCCTCCTTTCCTGCTTTCCTTCTCTATCGCCTCGTCCGCGCGCCCTCGTCGGCGTTCCTACTTTCCTAGCGGCGCAGCGCGTCCGCGGCGCCCTTGAGGACAGCGCCCTCGCCGAGGAAGGTCTCGCGGTCGAGGTCCTGCTCGGCCTCGACCCGCTCGGCCAGCTCGCGCAGCGGGGCGGCCAGGTCGCCGCGGCCCTGGGCCTGGAGGACCGCCACCGCGTGGCTGAGGAGCGCCTGCTCGTCGGCGTAGCTGGTCAGGCGGCCGGGGGAGGCCTCGCGCAGGGCGTCGCGCAGGCTCGAGCGCAAGCGACCGCGGCCGAGGCGCGCCATGAGGTCGCTGCGGGCGCCGTGCGGGTCGACGGCGCTCTGCTCGCGCGCGCCCGTCAGCAGCCACTCGCGGTGGTCGAGCTCGTCGAGCTTGGCCCTGAGCTCGCTCTCCTGGCCCGTGGTGTAGATCTCGCTCAGGGCCTGGCGGCGGGCGTCCTCGTAGGAGGCCAGCGCGCGCGAGACCGAGGCCTGGTGCTCCTGGTCCAGCTTCCGCTCCCGCCGCGCGAGGTATTCGTCCAGCGAGCCGTAGCGCGCCTCGAGGCGCTGACGCAGGGCCGGGCTCGACTCGCTCCGGCTGCGGAAGGCGCTCAGCGAATCCTGGTCCTGCTTGGCCTCGGCCGCGATCCGCTCCAGGCGCGCGCCGAGCAGCGCGTCGGCCTCGCTGAGGGGGCGGTAGAGGAAGTCGCGGTAGTCGCTCCAGGCGGCGTGGTGGCGCTCGGCCGCGGCGCGCACGCTCTCGGGCGTCGCGTCGCCGTCGCCGAGGGCGCGGGTCAGCTCCTCGCCCGCGTCCGCCAGCGCGTCGAGGGCGGCGTCGCGCTCGAGCCAGGCGTTGAGCCGGTCCTCGACCTCCTCGGCCAGGTAGAGCACGACCGCCGTCTCGGCCACGGTGTAGGTCCAGCCGCCGATCCGACCCAGGCGCGAGGCCGTCCGGCCCGCCTGCGCCAGGGCGCTGCCCTGGCGCGCGCGCCGCAGCTCCCGCACCCAGCTCAGCCCGCGCACGCCGGCCTGGACCGCGGTCGCCGAGAGGCCGAGCGACACGAGCGAGATCGCGAAGGGCTTGCCCTCGAACTCGCCGGCCACGATCTGCGGCAGGGCCATGCCCGTCGCCAGGGCCAGGTTGGTGCGCAGGACCGAGCTCACGAAGCGCGGCTTGACGTAGCGCTGCAGGTAGCGGCTGTAGGCCACGTCGCTGGCGGCCGCGCCCAGAGCGAACAGGCCGTAGTGGACGTAGAAGTCGGTCTGGAGCAGGCCGTCGAAGAACTCCTCCAGGCGCGCCCGGTCGCCGGTCTTGGCGGCCACGGCCAGCTCCTTGAGGAAGAGCGCCAGCCCGAAGTGCGCCAACCCGCCGCCCGCCTGGAGCGCGCCTGCGCGGCCGGCCTTCTTCCAGTCCAGGGTCCCGTCGGCGCGGCGGAAGCGATCCCAGCGGTCGACCTTGGCCCGCAGCTCCTGGGACTCGAGCAGGTAGTAGGGGTTGACCCGGCGCGTCCGCTCGAGCTGCTTCTGGGTCGCGAGCGCCTGCTCGACCAGGGGCTTGGCGTCGGCCGGGAGCGACTTGCCCAGGTCGCCCTTGAGGATCCGCTCGATCTTCTCGAAGGGCATCGGCTGCTTGCTGTAGACCCGCACCTGCCGCATGGCGTTGATCCGGTCCGCGATCGCCTCCTTGAGCAGGTTCCCCTTGAGGCCGTCCTGGTGGTGGTGCGGCGAGAGCCGGTGCAGCTCGATCGAGTAGCGGTCGGGCTTGCCCGCCTGCGCCAGCCCGGCGGCCACGTAGGGCGAGAGCTTGCCGACGTCGATCGAGCGCTGCCCGCGCGCCTTGGCCTCGGCCAGGAGCGTGTCGAGCCAGGCGGGCGGGGGGATCGGCTTGCCCGTGTCGAAGCTCTTGAGCGGGTTGCGCTTGACCTCCTCCACGAAGCGCTCGAAGCGCGTCGTCGAGACCCGCTCGCCGAAGTCGTGCACGCCGCGCACGATCTCGCCGGGGTTGGTCGTCGGGATCGGACGCGCCTTGCCGCCGAGGGCCTCGATCAGGGCGTTGACCTCGCGAATGTGCTCGTAGGTCTCGTGCAGGAAGCCGCGCACCAGCTCGGGCGAGGTCTGCGGGCCCTTCCAGCCGCGGCTGGCCACCCGCGCCTCGGCCTCGGCGAAGCGGGCCGCGAGCCAGGCGGGCGGTTGACTGTGCACCGAGCCGTAGCCCATGGCCGGAGCCTCCCCGCTCGGCTGAGCCAGGACCGGGGTCGCGAGCAGGAGGAGGCACAGGAGCTGAACGGCAACACGCATACAGGATCTGGGCGCAAGCTCAGAGCCCGACCTAAGTGCTTGTTGGACTTGGATTCGGTCTCAGCACGAGACCGCACTCGTGCTGCTGTGCACGCCGTGCACGGCCGGCCCCTCGGAGGGGGACTCAAAGGAGCGACGACCCGCCGTCGCTTCGGCGCAAACCCTGGTGTGCAATGGGGGTACGAGTCCCAGCCCGTGGGCTATGCGCGCTCGAGGACGGTCACGATCCCCAGGTAGCCGTCGACGGTCACGCGGTCGCCGTCGGCGAGACGCTCGAGGGCGCGCGGGACCCCGTTCACGCAGGGGATCCCCAGCTCGCGCGCGATGATCGCGCCGTGGATCAGCATGCCGCCGCGCCGCTCGACGATCGCCGCGCAGAGCGGCACGAGGTGGGTCATGGTCGGCTCGATCGCGTCGCAGATCAGCACGTCCCCCGGCCTGAAGGCGCCGAGGTCCGCCGCGCTGCGCAGGCCGCGCGCCCGACCCGTCGCCAACCCCGGCGCGGCCGGCTGGCCCTGGAGCTGGCGCGGACGGGTCCGGCCAGCGGGTCGCTGCACCTCGGCGCGCGTCTCGACGCGCGCCTCGGGCTGGGGCAGCTCCACGGGGGCGTCGGAGTCGCGCAGCGCTGCGATCAGCGCAGGGGCGTCCTCCTCCCGCATCCGCCGCGCCTCGCCCAGCCGGTCCGCGGCGCGCAGCCGCTCGGCCGCCTCGTCTGCGGCCCGCAGGAGCTGGCTCTCGATCCGCCCCAGGAGCAGGTTGTCGTCGTCGCGCAGGCGCCAGGCCAGGCGCCCGAGGCGCAGCATGTCGCGCGCCTCCTGCTCGCGCGCTGGACCGACCGCGGCGTAGAGCCGTCGCTCGAGCGCGGCTCGGTCGACGCGGGGGGCCGGGGTCGCCTCCCGCTCCGAGAGCTGGAGCAAGAGGGCCAGCAGCCACTCGGGGTGCTCGCCCAGGCGCACCCCCTCGTAGGCGACGTCGAGCTCGCTCGCGCAGAGCGCTCGCAGCCGCGCCGCGAACTCGGGGGCCCTGGCCTGCAGCGCGGGGAGGGGCGAGGCCGCGGCCCGGGCCGCCGACACCGCCTCGCGCAGGGCCGGCTCCGCCCGCAGCGCCGCGGCGAGCTCCTCCAGCGCGGCGTTCCGGCGCAGGGCGGCCAGGGGCTCGTGGGAGAGCAGCCCCACGAAGGCGTAGGGGTCGCGCGGCTCGACGTGGTCGTTGAAGTAGACGCCCAGGCGACGCACGCCGTGAGCGAAGGGAATGAACTCCTCCTCGTAGACCACGCGCCAGCGCTCGAGCTCCGCCAGGCGAGCCTCCAGGGCGTCCGCCAAGGCCGGCTCGTCCAGCGAGGCGAGCTCTTGCCCGGCCAGGCGCTCGCCGGCCTCGGCGAGGGCGGGGATCGTGTGCTCGCTGACCCGTTCGCAGAGCGCGCTCAGGCGCGCGTCGCTGGGCGAGAGGCCCAGGTAGTAGCGGCGGCGGTCGGCGGGGAGCGGCGCCGCGATCGGGCGGGCCTGGAGCAAGACCAGCCCCTCGCCCGCGCCGGCCCACTCCAGATCGGGCGGCGAACTCAGCTCCTCGCCGACCCGCGCGACCAGCCCGGCGAGGGCCTCGAGCTCGGCCTCGCCGAGGAGCGGCTCCCCCTCGGCGCCCGCGCGCTCGAGCAAGCGCCCGCTGCCCGCCTCGAGCAGGTAGCGCTGCGGCTCGCGCGCACCCGAGACGAGCTCTTCGCAGGCCCCCGGCACCGCCTCGACCCACACCCGCTGGGTGCTGGGTCTCCCCTCCCCGCGCGGGTCGCGCGCGAAGGCCACCCCCGCGGGGCGCGCCGGCGAGATCGGCTGGAGCAGCGCCGCCATGCCGCTCCCCGTGCTCAGCCCCAGCTCGGCCCGGTAGAGCAGGGCCGCGTCCGAGAAGCGCGAGGCCCACACCCGGCGCAGGGCCTCGCAGACGCCTCGCTCGCCGCGGACGCCAAGGATCGTCTCGTGTAGCCCGGCGAAGGAGTGCCCGGCCGCGTCCTCGTCGGGCGCCGAGCTGCGCACCGCCCAGCCCTCGGGCGCCGAGCGAGCGGTCAGCTCGGCGCGCAGCGCAGCGATCAGGCCGCCGGGCAGGGGAGCGCGCGCGTAGCGAGCGCGGATCCGCAGGGCCGCGTCCCACAGCTCTTCCCAGCGCAGCTCACCCAGGGGCCGGCGCCCGAGCTCACCCTGCACGAAGCCCGCCAGGCCCGTCGCGGCGCGAAAGCGGGCGTAGCTCGAGACGGGCACGACCAGCCCCGGCAGGACCGGGAAGCCAGCGCGGAGCAGGCGCGCCAGGGTCGCGGCCTTCCCCCCCAGCTGGGCGGGGTCGGGCTCGGCCTCGGCCAGGTCGAGGACCCAGCTCAGGGGCGCCACTCCGCGACCTCCTGGAAGCGGGTCACGAAGAAGCCCCGCGCGACCTCGACCGCGAACAGGGCGCAGCTCGGCGCCTCGAGGAAGGCGGCCAGGGCCGGGTGGCGCGCCTCGAGGGCCGCGGCCGCCTCGGCCCGCTCCGGCCCCTCCAGCCGTCGGGCCCGCCCCTGGATCGTGAGCGCGCTCAGGTCCTGGAGGTCGAGCCCAGGCTCCTGGCTGGGAGGGGGCGCTTGATAGCGGTCGTCGAACACGAGCGCCACGTCGCGCGAGGCGCTCAGGTTGGCGAACTTGCGGGTCGTGGTCGGCGTCGCGAAGTAGAGCCGGCGCAGGTCGGGCTCGAGGGCCACGGCCATGAGCGAGCCGTAGGCCTGGCCCTCGGCCTGGGTGCAGAGCACGGCGTAGGCGCTCTCGCGCAGGAGCGCCTCGACCCGCGCCGCGACGTCCTCGGGCGCAGGCGCCTGAGCCGCGGGCTGGCGCAGGCTTGGTTCGTCGACGTCGCGCTCGCTTACCACCCGCTGAGGATAGCGAGCGGGCCGCTCCGCCCAAGAGGGAGCGGGGGCGTGACCCCGCTCCCGGTTGCGCGTCCAAGGGGAGACGGGGAAGAGCCCGCGGCTGTTCCCCTGCCTCGGGGAGTCCCTTCGAGGGAGCCCGCTTTCAAGGGAGCAGGGAGGACCTGTGGACCGCGACCAGCGCCGACGCGCGCGCCAACCGGGGCGCACGACGCAGCAGCGGCTCGCCGACGCCTACGCGGGCTATCGGGCCGGGCTCCTCCAGCTGCCCGCCGACGACTACCTCGACGCCCTCGCGCGGGCGGGCGAGCTGGCGGAGTGGGAGGGCTTCGCCTTCTGGGACGTGCAGCGCGCGCGCCCGGGCGCCCCCGAGCTGGCCCGCTTCCGCCACGAGCCGAGCGGCCTGCTCTTCGTCCTCGTGCCAGGCGGCAGCTTTCGCTTCGGCGCCAGCCTGCGCGAGCCGGGCCGCCAGCGCGGCGACCCCGCGCCGGTCGAGGTCCGGGTCGAGCCCTTCCTGATCGCCGAGACCCCCGTCACCCGGCGGGCCTGGGAGCGCCTGGTCGAGCCCGCCGGGCGCTGGGCCGCGGGTCCCCTGCCGCGCGCGCGCGAGCTCACGGGCGCCGCCGGCGAGCGCCCCATGGAGGGGCTCCGCTACGAGCACGCCCTCGCCTGGTGCCGCGCCGCGGGGCTGCTGCGCGTCCCGGGGGAGGTCGAGTGGGAGTACGCCTGTCGAGGCGGCCGCCGCTCCCTCTTCGCGGGGGCGAACGCGCTCCCGCCGAGCGCCGCCAACACGCTCCACTCGGGGCACGAGGCGACCCTGCCCGTCCGCACCTACCCGCCCAACGACTTCGGCCTCTACGACCTGCACGGCAACGTGGCCGAGTGGTGCGCCGACCAGACCCTCGGCTTCCGGGCCCTCAGACAGCGCGACCTCAAGGCGTGGCACGAGGGAGGCCGGCGCCGGGGCGGCTCCTTCGCCTCCCTCCCTGAGGAGTGCCGCTGCGCCGCCCTGGACCGCGACCCCGAGCGCCCGGGGCCCGACGGCTTCCGCCCCGTCCGCTCGCTCGAGCCGCAGGCGCCGCCGCCGCGCGCCGACGAAGGCCCCAGCTCCGAGGCCTGGGCCTACCGCTGCGGCGGGCTCGGCCTCGGCCTCCCAGCGGCCGAGGGCTCGCGCTACGCCGAGGCCCTGCGCCGGGCCCGCGCCCGCCCCGACCTGCGCTACCTGGGGCGCCGGACGTCGCCGCTCGCTCAGCGCGGCCGCTCGAAGCCCGAGGTCATGGCGAACGACCTGCGCGACCAGGGCTGCCAGCTGGCCCGCTTCGTGCACGAGCCGAGCGGCCTGGTGATGGTCCTGGTCCCGGGCGGACCGCTGCTGATGGGCAGCGACGAGCAGGGCCCGGGCGAACCCGCTGAGCGCCCCGCGCGCCGCGTCCACGTCGACCCCTTCTTGCTCGCGGTCGCTCCCCTGACCCGTGAGGTCACGGCGCTCCCCATGGGGTCTGGTCTGGTCGAGGTCCGCGGGCTGCCGGCGACGGGGATCTCGTGGTTCCAGGCGCGCGAGCTGTGCGCCGAGCGCGGCCTGCGCCTGCCGAGCGAGGCCGAGTGGGAGCACGCCTGCCGGGCGGGGAGCCGCGACGCCTACTCCTGGGGCGACGACTGGCAAATGGGCTGGGGGCAGCGCCGGGGCAACTTCGCCAGCCACCGCCCGACCCCGGTCGAGCGCTACGAGCCCAACCGCTTCGGCCTGCGCGACATGCACGGCAACGTCGAGGAGTGGTGCGAGGACGCCTGGCACCCGAGCTACGAGGGCGCCCCCGGCCGCGCCCAGCCGGCCTGGGCCGACGAGGCGCCGGGGGGGCTGCCCTGGGAGGAGAGCCTGCGCGTCCTGCGCGGCGGCTGCTTCCTCTCGCCCGTTCACCACTGCCGCTCTGCCTCCCGCTCCGCGGCCCACCCCGGCACCCGCAGCGAGACGATCGGGGTGCGACCCGCCCTGAGCGTCTAGACCTCCGCGATCCCCTCGACCCGTCGCAGGTCGTCCTCGCTGAGCGAGAAGCCGCCTGCCAGGTCCTCGTCCATGTGCGCGCGGCTGGTCGTCCCCGTGAGCGGCAGCATGCCCACCTGCTGAGCGAAGCGGAACACCACCTGCGCTGGGGTCTTGCCCAGTCGCGCGCAGAGGTCACGCATGGGTCTGCCCGCCAGCTCCCTCCGGTTGGCGGTCAAGAGCGAGAAGCCCTGATAGACGATCCCCTCGGCGCGGCAGAAGTCCCGCACGGCCCTGTCCCAGCCGCGGTCGGCGTAGCAGCGGTTCTGCACGAAGCTCGGCTTGACGGCCGCGGCCTCGTGGAGGAGCCGCAGCTGCTCCAGGCTGACGTTGCTGACCCCCAGCAGGCGCACCTCGCCCTCGTCGTGCAGCGCCTCGAAGGCTCGCCACACCTCGAAGTCGGCCGCTCCCAGCTCGGGACGCGTCGAGGGGCCGTGCAGGACGTAGGAGTCCAGCCGCTCTACCCCGAGGTGCTCCAGCGAGGAGGCGCAGGACTGGCGGACCTGCGTGGTGAAGTCGGCGTCGGGGTCGTAGGGCAGGCGGTGGTCCTGGCCGGCCAGGAAGGTGAACTTGGTCTGCAGGAAGAGCTCGTCGCGGGTCACCAGGCCCTCGGCGAAGGCCTCTCGCAGGGCCTGACCGACGCCAGCCTCGTGGTAGTGCTTGCGCTGGTTGGCGGTGTCGATCGCGCGGAACCCCGCCTCCAGGGCCAGGCGCACCAACCCCGCCGTGCGCTCTTCCTTCCAGGCCGTGCCATACATGAACTCCGGCACGGCCACCCCAGCGACGTCTCGCACTGAAACCTCCGAGTCGGGAGCTGAGCTTGCTCGCCCCTCCCCCACCCAGGCTAACGCTCGCGCCGCCACCTCGGGCCTGCTCTCGCTAGGCTGGACGCGTGCAGGTCGGCGCGCGGATCGGGCCCTATGTCTGCGAGCGCGAGCTCGGGCGGGGCGGCATGGGGGCGGTGTGGCTGGCGCGCCACGTCGAGCTCGGCCGGCCGGTCGCGCTCAAGCTGGTGCTCCTCGAGCAGGGCGCCGACGTCGAGCTGCTGCAGCGCCGCTTCGAGGTCGAGGCGCAGGCGATCGCGCAGCTGGACCACCCCGGGATCGTGCGGATCTTCGCGGCGGGCGTCGCCGAGCGGGTGCCCTGGATGGCCCTCGAGCTGGTCGAGGGCGGGAGCCTCCAGGCGCGCCTCGAAGAGCAGGGCCCGCTCCCCCCGCGCGAGGCCGCGCGCGTCGTGGCCGAGCTGGCCGAGGCCATGGACTTCGTCCACTCGCGGGGCGTCCTGCACCGGGACCTCAAGCCCGCCAACGTGCTGGTCGACGCCAGCGGGCGCGTGCGGATCACCGACTTCGGGGTGGCCCTGATCGAAGAGGCCTCGCGTGGACGCCTGACCGCCACCGGCGAGTCGCTGGGGACGCCCAGCTACATGGCGCCCGAGCAGGCCGACTCGGCCAAGCAGGCCGACGCCCGCGCCGACGTCTACGCCCTGGGCGCGATCCTCTACGCGCTCCTGAGCGGACGCCCGCCCTTCCGCGGCGCGAACCCGGTCAACGTGCTCTTCGCGGTGTTCAACGAGGCCCCGCCGCCCCTGCCGAGCGAGGTCCCCCCCGGCCTGGCTCGGATCTGCACCTGGTGCCTGGAGAAGGAGCCCAGCGCGCGCCCCGCCTCGGCCGCGGAGCTGGCCCAGGCCCTCGAGGGCTGGCTCGAGCAGGGCGACTCCGGCGCGCGGCGCGGGACCTGGCTCCCAGCCCTGCTGGCGCTGGCTGGGCTGGGCCTGGGCGGGGCGGCGCTGCACGCGACCCGCGGCCCCGGCCCCGACGCGCAGAGCCCGACTCCCACCCCCAGCCCGAGCGAAGCGCTGGATCCCGTCGCGGCCCTGCTGCGCGAGCTCTCCAGCCTGGACCGCGAGAGCCCCCGAGCCGGTGCGGCGGCGCGTCGCGGCTTGACGGCCGCGCGGG
>CALDQK010000326.1 GCA_937911525.1 uncultured bacterium | reverse complement strand
GCCCCTCTTCCCCACGAGCGCGGCCCGCTCCGAAGAGCGGGCCGCGGCGTCGAATCGCGTGCGATCGGGGCGCTAGCGCATGCGCCAGTAGCGATCCGGGTTGTGCATCATGTAGAAGTCGAAGGGCCCGAGGCGCGGCAGGGTCCGGTAGGGCCGGCCCGCGTCGTCCTTGCGCTCGTCGCTCATGAAGATGAAGTAGAAGGGCCGCGGCGGAGCGCCCTCGGGGCGCTTGACGATCCCCTCCTCGCGGATCTCCTGCACGATCTCGTTGACCCAGCGCATCTTCTGGGCGCGGTCGGCGAACTCGGCCCAGTCGCCGTCGCTGCTGTTGGCGTACATCTGCTTGATGAACTCGTCGCGGGTCGAGCCGATCTTCTTGCAGACGGGGTCCATCAGGCGAGCCTCCCACTGCTTGGCCTGCTCGTACTGCTCCTTGATCTGGGTCATGTTGCCCATGGCGCCGGTGCTCATTTGGTGGTGCAGGATCAGCGCGTTGGGGTAGGCGTAGCTGTGGTCGGCGAGGGTCGTGATCACGGCCGCCATGCTGGCCGCGAAGCTGCGCACGACCACGTGGATCGGCGCGCGGCTGGCCTCCATGGCCTTCACGATCCGATAGCCCTCCATGACCGAGCCGCCGGGGCAGCGATCGATCACGAGGAAGATCGGCGCCGTCGAGTTCTGGTTGTTGAAGAAGTGGATCCGCTCGCAGATGTAGTCCGCGGTGCCGGTGATGATCGGCCCGTTGAGCGGGATCCGCCGGTCGCTGATCACCAGGCGTCCGTGGCTGTAGGGCTTGTCGGGGTAGCTGACCTCGCCGGTCACGACCTCCTTGAGCTTGTCCTTGGTCGCCCGCAGCGAGAGCTCGTCGGTGATCTTGGCGGCTTCGGCCAGCTGCGCCTTGCGCTTGAGCTCGTCGAGGCGCATCCGCGCGCTGATCAGCGCGGTCTCGGCGGCGATCTTCTCCTGCTCGGCCTTCATGGCTTCGAGCTCGGCCGAGCGCTTGGCCCGCGCCAGCGAGAGCTTGGCCTGGATCCGGCTCGACTCGCTCTGGAGCCCCGAGAGGCTGTCCATCTCCTCGAGCTTGCTGAGCGCCTGCTTGTTCTTGAGGGCCATCAGCTTGCGCTGGACCTCGGAGTTCTGGTGCTGGTCACGGGCCTGGCGGAGGCTGCTCTCGGCGCGCAGGCGCTCGAGCTCCTCGCTCTGGGCGGCCATCGAGGCCTTGATCCGCGCCGAGCGCAGGGCGGCCTCGGCGCTCAGGCGCTTGACCTCGGCCTGCATCCGCTCGATCTCGGCCTTGTGGGTCTCGCGGATCTCCTTGATCTCGTCGAGGAGGGCCTGCTTCTCGTCGGCGAGCTTCTTCTTCTCGGCCGCGAGGCGCTCGACCTCGGGGTCCTTCTTGACCGGCTCGGCCTCCTCGGCGGGGGCCTCCTTGGCGTCCGCCGGGGCCGGCGCGCTGGGTCCGGGCGGGGTCGCGGGCGGCGCGCCCGCGTCCTGGGCTAGAGCGGCGCTCGCGCTCAGCGCGAGCAGGAGCGAAGCGGACGTGAGTCCGCGCCAGTTCGTTCTCTTCAAAGCATGTCTCCTGGGGTTCCCCGGCGGGGGCGTCGATGTCTTCGCAGCCGACGCGCCCATCCGCAAGAGGAGTTCACTCCGAGTCCCAGGCCGGAGTTCCCACGAGACCGAGCGCTCCCCTCCGAACCAAAAACCTCGACCCCGAAGCAACGCACTTCGGGGTCTGCAGGTCCACCGAACCGAGGGAAGGGCGGGGGGAACTTATCCTCGGTCCGGCTGCTTTCGGTGTTGTCCAGCCCACCTAGTGCAGGGCCCGTGCCGCAGCGCAAGCCCTTGTGAATGCGTGGTGGTGCCCCATTCCTGGCCGCTTCTTACCGGGTCCAGGTGGGTACTAGGTAAAAAGGGGGCACTTGACGGGTGCCCCTCGGCAAAGTCTCCTGTGCGCCTGCCTGAGGAGCCCGATTCATGGCCATCTCCCGCCGCGTCCAGAAGTTCATGGAGTCCGCCTCCTGGATCCGCCGGATGTTCGAACAGGGGGCCGAGCTCAAGCAGAAGCACGGGGCGGCCAACGTCTACGACTTCAGCCTCGGCAACCCCGACCTCGAGCCCCCTGCAGCCTTCTACGAGGCGCTCGAGGCCGTGGTCCGCGACCCCGACCACAGTCGCCACAAGTACATGCAGAACGCGGGCTTCCCCTCGACCCGCAAGCGGATCGCGGCCAAGCTCGCGGCCGATCACGGGGTAGACCCCGGCGCCGCCGGGATCGTGATGACCGTCGGCGCGGCCGGGGCCTTGAACGTGGCCTTCAAGGCCCTGCTCGACCCGGGCAACGAGGTGCTGGTCCCCAGCCCCTTCTTCCCGGAGTACCGCTTCTACGCCGACAACCACGGCGGGCGCATGGTGCCCGTCACGACGACGCCCGAGTTCGCCCTCGACCTCGACGCCTTCCGCGCGGCCCTGCACAAGGACGTGCGGGCGGTGATCGTCAACTCGCCGAACAACCCCACCGGCCGGGTCTACGACCAGGCCTCCCTCGACGCCCTGGCCGCGCTGATGCACGAGCTGGCCCCGGACGCGACCCTGATCAGCGACGAGCCCTATCGCGCGATCGTCTACGACGGGGCCGAGCAGGGCAGCGTCTTGAAGGCGACCCCCAACTCGGCGATCGCGACCTCCTTCAGCAAGGACCTCGGCCTCGCGGGCGAGCGGATCGGCTACCTGGCCGTCCACCCCGAGCACCCCGACCGGGCCGGCTTCCTCGGCGCGGCCGTGTTCGCCAACCGGACGCTGGGCTTCGTCAACGCCCCGGCCCTGATGCAGCGCGTGATCGCGCGCCTCGACAACGTGACCGTCGACCTCGAGGAATACGCCACCCGGCGCAAGATCTTCCTCGAGGGCCTGCGCAAGGCCGGGTTCGAGTGCGTGACCCCCGAGGGCGCCTTCTACCTCTTCCCCAAGGCCCCGATCGAGGACGACGTGGCCTTCGTGAAGTCCATGATCGAGGAGCGGATCCTGGCCGTCCCCGGCTCGGGCTTCGGGACCCCCGGCCACTTTCGGCTCAGCTACGCCGTACCCCGCGACGTGATCGAGCGCTCCCTCGACGCCTTCGCCCGCGCCCGCGCCAAGTTCGCCTAGCCCGAGCCCGCCGTGGCCGACCCGGGGATCACCCGCACGCTGCTCCAGGTCGCGGTCGAGCGCGGCTATGCCACCCCAGCACAGGTCGCCTCCCTCCCCGCCGGCAACAAGCTCGCGGCGCTCGCTGGCTTGGTGAGCGCGCCGCAGCTCGCCGAGCTGCGCCGGCTCTACCAGCAGCTCGAGCAGCAGCACCAGCAGCTGGGCGCGACCCACGCCGATCGGACCCTCGCGCCCCCTCCCCCCGCGGCGTCGACCTCCGCCGACCCCTCGGCCACCGCCGCCGCGCCCTCCACGCCCCGCGACCTGCACCCGCCGCCCGCGGGCGCCGGCGCCTGGAGCAGCGGCAGCCTCGTGGACGGCTGGCGTCTGCTCGAGAAGCTCGGCGAGGGCGGCATGGGCGTGGTCTACCGCGTCCAGCACGAGCAGACCGGGGCCGTCGGCGCCCTCAAGGCGCTCTCGCGCGCGGCCGGCGGGGACCGGGTCCCGCGCTTTCAGCGGGAGGGGCAGGCCATGGCCCGCGCCGACCGGCACCCCAACGTGCTGCGCGTCCGCTCGGCCGGCGAGCACCAGGGCAAGCTCTTCATGATCATGGACTTCGCGGAGGGAGGAGATCTCGCCGCGCGGCTCAAGACCCAGGGCCCCCTCGAGTGGCGCGAGGCCTTCCGGATCGGCGTCGGCCTCTGCCGCGGGATCGCCCACGCCCACGCGGCCGGCGTCCTGCACCGGGACCTCAAGCCCGCCAACGTCGTGTTCCAGCGGGACGGCACGCCCTTGGTGGCCGACTTCGGGCTGGCCCGCGTCGAGGGCGAGGGCTCGCTCACCCTCTCGGGCGCCATGCTCGGCTCGCCGCGTCACATGTCCCCCGAGCAGGCCAACTCGCGCGCCAAGCACGCCGACGAGCGGACCGACGTCTACGGACTGGGCGCGATCCTGTTCCACATGGTCACGGGTCGCCCCCCGGCCGACGGCGACACCATGGTCGAGGTGCTCAACCAGGTGCTGCGAGGGGCGATCCCGGCGCCCTCCGAGGTCGTCCCGGGGCTGCCACCTGAAGTCGACGCGGTGGTGCTCAGGGCGCTGGCCTGCGAACCGGACGCGCGCTACCCCAGCGCCAACGACCTGGCCTCCGCACTCGAGGGGCTCCTCGACGCACGGAGCCTGCCGAGCCAGTCGCGCCGGCCAGGCTGGCTCGCCGTCAGCGGAGCGCTCCTGGCCGCGGCGGCGCTCGGCGCGGGCCTGCTCTGGGCCAACGCGCGCCCGCCGGCGCCTGGCTCCGCCCCGGCCAGCCCGACGACGCCGCCCGCGCAGGCGACGCCCTCCCCGAGCCCTCCGAGCGCGGAGGGGACCCTCTGGCGGCTCGCGCCCGGGGAGGCCTATTTGCTCGAGGTCACCTTCGACGAGCGGGGCAGCGGGCAGCAAATGCGCCTGGACGGCAGCCTCGACCTCCTCGTCGAGCGGATCGAGGACGGAGTGGCCTACTTGCAGCTGAGCCGGCGGCGCACCGCCGTGCGCATGGGAATGATGAGCTTCGCCAGCGCGCCCTCCGACCTCGACGCTCCCGCCGACCGCAAGGCGCCGGTCAACGAGCTGATCGACCAGTCGGTCCAGGACTTCCGCGCCCGCCTCGTCCTCAGCACGGGGGCCTGGACGATGCTCGGCCTGGAGGAGACGCAGGCGCGCATGAAGGAGCTGCTCCCGGCCGGCATGGAGCCGCTCTTGCAGGTCTTCTCCAACGAATACCTCACCGCGACCACCACCGCCCTGACGCACGTCCGCAGCGAGGACTGGGCCGAGGGCGAGACGCCCGGTCGCTACGTCCTCGACCGCACGACCGAGCAGCCAGTGCCCTTCACGATCACCCCCGAGCGCATCGCCCACCAGGAAGCGGAGGCGCTCTACGAGGACGGGCGCCTGCGGCGCGCGCGCGCGCTCCAGTCCGCGGGCAAGGACCACACCCTGGCCTGGACCTGGCAGCTGCAGGGCCCGCTCCCGCGGGGCCAGTGAGCGTTCGGGAGCTCGACTTGTCCGCCCGGCCGGCGCGGCGCTAGGCTGGCAACGGTCGGGAGGACCGTGGGAAGCCAGGCGGACATTCTGTTCGGGCGCTTGGCCCAGGAGCGGGGCTGGGTCGATCCGCAGGCGCTGCGGCAGATCTACGCGCAGCTGGGGCCGGGGGAGTCTCTGCCGCAGGCGCTGGTGGCGCGGGGTCTGATCGCCGAGCACCACGCGCGCCAGCTCTGGGCCGAGGTCCAACAGAGCGGCCTGGGTCCGGTCCCCGCGCCGACCCTCGCGCCGCCGGTCGAGGGCGCGACGGTCCAGCTCGGGCCCCCCGGCTCCCAGGCCGGCACCCTGGCACCGCCCGGCGCGCGCCCGGGGACGGCCCGCGCCTCCGGCGGCGGGCCCCCGACCAGCGCCGCCCCGAGCTGGGGGCCCGGCGCCCCAGGCGGGTCGAGCCCGACCGTGGGGGCGCCGCCCGGCTACGACGGCGGCTTCCTCCCGGGACCCGGCGGGCTCCCGGCCGAGGGCGAGGTGGTGGGCGAGCGCTTCCGCGTGGGCGCCGTCCTGGGCAAGGGCGGCATGGGCGCGGTCTATCGCGCCCACGACCTGAGCAACGACGCCGAGGTCGCGCTCAAGGTCATGCTCCCGGGCGCCGACCCCGACGGCTCCGCCATGCTCCGCTTCCAGCGCGAGGCCGAGGCGGTGGTCAAGGTCGACGCCCACGCCGGGATCGTGCGCGTGCGCGACTTCGGTCAGCACCGCGGCATGCCCTACGCCGCGATGGACCTCGTGGTCGGGCGCGACCTGCACGAGATCGTCAAGGAGCAGGGGGGGCTCCCGATCGACGAGGCCTTGCGCCTGACCGAGGAGGTCTCGCGCGCGATCGCCCACTGCCACGCCAAGGGCGTCCTGCACCGCGACCTCAAGCCGGCCAACGTGCTCTTGCGCCAGGAGGACGGCCAGCCCTTCGTGACCGACTTCGGGCTCGCCCTCGACGAGCAGCTCGAGCGCCTGACCAGGACCGGCCAGGTCATGGGCACCCCGGCCTACATGCCCCCCGAGCAGGCCGAGGGCGACAAGGAGGCCATGGACGAGCGGGTCGACGTCTACAGCCTCGGCGCGATCCTCTACGAGCTCGTGAGCGGGGAGGCGCCCTTCCAGGGCGACCAGGTGATGATCCTCAAGCAGGTCTTCATGGACGAGCCCCAGCCCCTCGTCGAGCGGCGGGGGGAGTGCCCGCCCGACGTGGACCTGATCTGCCAGAAGGCCATGGCCAAGGACAAGGAGCTGCGCTACGCCAGCGCCGCCGAGCTGGCCGAGGACATCGCGCGCTTCCGCCAGGGAGACCCGATCACGGCTCGACCTCCGACCAGGGCCGAGCGCGAGGCCTGGCTGCGCAAGCGAGGCGACCGGGGCGCCATCGCGCGCTTCCACGCCCGCTGGGCGGTCCCCCTCCTGGCGGTCCTGGCGCTCGTGGTCGGAGTCGCCTTCGCGGCTCGGCTCCTGGACAGCGAGGCCAAGGCGCGCGAGGAGCTAGCGCTCTTGCTCGAGGAGCCGCTGGCCAAGGTCCTCGCGCCGAGCGTCCTGGCCGAGCGCGACCCCAAGCCCTACACGACGCTCTTGACCAAGCTGCTCAAGGACGTCGCGACCCTGCGCGGGCAGGAGGGCGAGGAGAGCGCCGGCGGACTGGAGAGCCTGCGCGCCGAGCTCGCCCGCGACCCCGACGCCGCTGAAGCGCTCGAGCGCCCCGGGGCCGGGCTCTTCGCCGACGAGGACTTGGCGAAGCTGCACGGGCTCGCCCGCCGCCTGGCCTTCCTCGACGGCCAGGCGCTCGGGGGAGAGGCGCTCGCGAGCGATCCCTGCGCCGCGCTCTGGGTCGCCCTGCGCGGCTTGCGCTTTGGCCAGCGGGAGGAGCCCTCCGCGGCGGAGCTGAGAGAGCACGGCGCGGCCCTCGAGGCCCTCTCGCAGGAGGGCGAGCTGGCCCTGCTGGCCAAGAGGCTGAGCGGAGCGCTGCGCGCCGCGCGCGCCCGGCTGGAGCGCGCGGAGCGCGCGGGGTGGCAGGCCGTGACCAGCGGGCGCGGCGGCGGCGCCTGGAACGACGCGCAGGCCCTGGAAGAGGTCGACACGCTCCTGGCAGAGCGCGAGCTGCAGGGCTGCTTCGAGGGCGTGAAGGTTGCGCTGCAGCGGGCCTGCAAGCGCGCCGAGGCGAGCGCGCAGCTGCCGAAGCTCGAGGGCGAGAAGGGCGTCGAGGCCTTCGACCTGCTGGTCGCGGAGCGCCTGCTCAAGGAGCCGAGCGTGGAGGTGGCGCCCCTGCGCAAGGCGGCGACGCGGCTCTTCCTGGCGCAGGTCCCGGGGCTCTTCGAGGCCTTCCAGCGGCGGGACCCCGAGCCCGTCAGGCGCATGGCCGCTCGCCCGCGGCTGCTGGGGCTGGTCGTCCCCGACCCCGACGCCGAGCTCTTCCAGACCTACGCCCTGGCGCTGATCGGCGCCTACCAGGAGCAGGACGTCCCTGCAGACGCCCTGATCCAGATCATTCGCTTCGGGATCAACGTCGTCAGCAAGCAGAACCGACAAGCCCCCAAGGACCTCTACGCGCGGGTGCACCGCTTCCTCGAGCAGGACGCTCAAGGCAACGCCTACTGGCAGTGGGGCGACGCGTTCTTCGTCGAGGCGCGCCTGTTTCGGCAGGTGCGCGAGAAGGCGCGCGACGCCGACAGCCACGCGCGAGACAAGGCCGTGGCGCGCTACCTGGCCCAGCCCGAGCACCGGGGAGTGGAGGGGCTGGCGCGGCACGAGCTCGCGAGCGCCTACGACACGAAGCTGCACGTCGAGTTCAAGCGCGAGCACGACCTGGCCTACTGGACCAAGCTGGCGCGCCTCTTCGCGCGCGCCCTGGCGCCGGAGGTCGCCTTCGACCTCGAGGCCTACGGGATCGAGCCGCTGCAGCCCGCGGAGCACCCCAAGCTGCCGGTCTCCGCCGCTTGGCGGAGCGAGGTCCTCTACTGGCTGATCGAGGCGACGCGGGAGCTCGTGCACGACCGCTTGAGCGTGCTCAGGTGGGACCTCGCGCAGGCCACGGAGCAGGGCCTGGCCCAGACGCAGGCCGAGCTGAAGGAGAAGATCCGCGAGCTGGGGGCGCTCGCGAAGCGCCAGCGCGCCAGCGTCGAGCGAGTCCTCCCCACCCTGGCCTCCTTCCGCTCGGCCAAGAACCGCGTCGTGGTGCTCCAGTGGCTGGCGGGCGACTACCTCGAGTGGCGCCCGTGGCTGAAGGACTCCGCCCCCGCCGAGCAGCGCGCGCGTGAGCTCTTCGCGGAGGCCTACCCCTTCGCGCTCGAGCAGCTCGAGAAGCTCAAGCAGCTCGAGTTCGGCGCGAAGGTGAGCTTCGGGCAGCTCGACCGGCTCAACACTCAGGACACCTGGATCCGGGCGCTGCGGAAGGTCGTCACCGAGTGGGCCAAGCTGCAGCCCAGAGAGCAGGCGCCGGCGGTGCTCGCCGAGCTGTGGAGGGTCGAGGGGCGAGTGCGAGCCGCGATCAAGGCCTCGGACCCGCGCCTGCTGACCACCGTGGCCATGATCGCGGTCAGCTTGCAGCAGCACGCCGACGCGCGCCGCGCGATCGAGGGGGTCCGTCAGGCCTTCGTGGACGTCGAGCGGGACGACGAGCGCAACAAGGGGGAGCTCGGCTACCTCGACGAGGCGCTCTGCTACGAGGCCATGATCGAGCTGGAGGAGGGCAACCTGGCCCGGGTGCGCGAGCTCTACCAGGAGACCAAGGAGCGAGTCCCGGCGTTCCTGATCGGCAAGAACTGGCTGCCGGTGCTGAACAGGCTGAAGGAGGAGGAGGCTCAGTCCTCCCAGGGCAAGTAGCCCGGGTGCTCGCACTGGCCGGGGGCCTGCGGCCAGGGCTGGCCGGGGAGGGCCGGGCTGCGCCCCAGGACGCGCAGGCGCTGCTCGAGCCAGCCGCCCCAGTAGTTCTGGCTGCCCTCGGCGTGCGCGCGCGTGCCGCACTCCTCGCAGGTGAAGGTCTTGCTCCGCTCGCGGGCGGGGTAGAGCACGCTGGCCGGGATCGGGGCGCAGAGGAAGATCACCAGCGCGCCCAGGGCCAGCCAGGGCCCGCGCGCGGCGCTCTGGCGGCGGTGCTCGCCGGTGAGGCTGGCCAGGCCGAAGAGCAGCGAGACCCAGCCCAGGCCCAGGTAGAGCAGGGGCAGGACCACGATCACGGGGCTGCGGCCGCTGGTCAGGCGCCACACCAGCTCGGCGGCGGCCGCGACCGCGGCCAGCAGGAAGGCCGTGCCCGTGCCGAGGAAGGCCCGCTGCTCGAGGGTCCGCCCCTCGGCGCGCGGCGCCTCTCCCGGGCTGGGCAGGCGCTGGCTGGGGCGCTCGCCGCTCACGAGCTCCCCTCGGCCGCGGGCAGGCGCTTGCCCTGCTGGCGCTTCTCCTCCTGGCGGAGCTTGGCTTGGTAAGCCGGGTCGAAGGCGGCCCGCACCTTCTCGAAGGGGAAGCCGACCACCTGGACCTCGCCCAGGTGGTTCATGCGGATCTCGGCGTGGTTGGGCTCCTGGAAGCGCGGGTCCTCGGGCGAGAAGGCGTCCGTGAGGAAGTGCATGACCTGGTTGGTCGAGCCCACGAAGCGCCGCTCGCTGGTGTGCTCCTCGCGCTGGTAGCGCCCGTCGACGAGCAGGTCCACCTCGGCCAGGAGCGCGCCCGCGTCGGGGCGCTCGGCCAGCTCGGCCAGGGTGTAGCCGCTGAAGGCCATGACGTTCAGGCCCGCCGCGCGGACCCGCGCGCAGAAGGCCGCCAGCGCCGGGGCCTGCTCGAAGGGCTCGCCCCCGACCAGGGTCAGGCCCTCGAGCTCGGGGTGGCGGGCCCGGGCGCGCTCGAGGCGCTCCCAGATCTGCTCCTGGCTCCAGGACTCGCCGCCGCGCGCGGACCACATGTGGGGGTTGCAGCAGTCGGGGCAGGCCAGGGAGCAGCCCTGGACCCAGAGCACGAAGCGCAGGCCGGGGCCCTCGGCCTCGGTGGCGTCGATCACGCTCCCGACCCGCACGTCCACGTCCTGCTCCTACTCGGTGAGCTTGATCACCAGCTCGTAGTCGCCGCCCTCGCGGCTCTCGCGCATCTCCGTCACGCTGCCCATGCGCCGCGCCTTGCGCTTGAGCGACTCGGCGTAGACCTGGCTGACGACCTCGTTGATCTCCTCGGTCCGCTCCTCCTCGGTCTCGTCGAGGACCTCGGCGATCTGGCGGTGCATGCCGATCTCGGCCCCGTCGCGCTCCTCGTCGCTGATCGCGATCGAGCGCTCGAGGGCCTCCTTCTCCTTGGCGCGCCGCTCGTCGGGGTCCTCGAAGTCGCGGTCGCCGCGGACCGTGATCGTGCGGTCCCGCTCGAGGGTCCGGCTCAGCTCGACGCTGGCCTCGTGGGTCATGTCCTCGAGGTTGATCCGCTCCACGACGTCGCCCTTGCGCCGCTCGTAGACCTCGCCCTCCTCGTCCTCGACCTTCTCCCAGCCGCGCTCGGCCAGGATCTCCCGCATGATCTCCTTCTGCTCGTCGCAGGGGACGATCTCGGTGAGGGACAAGGTCTTGGTCCGCTTGTCCTTGGCGTTGATCGTCTCCTTGACGGAGGCGGAGACGCGGATCACGTAGCTCTGGCTCATGGGGTCGCTCCAAGGCGCTGGAAAGGCGCCAACGAGCATACCAGCGCCGCGCAGGACCAGTGTCGCGCCGTCAGGGAGGGGCTACCCCCAGGAGGTCAGAGAGCCGCTCAGCTGGCGCTCTTCGCGCGCAGGCGCTCGATCTCCTCCACGACCGCGTCGGGGTCGGGCCAGCCGCCGCCGAGGAGCCGCTTGAAGAAGCCGCCCCCGCGCGAGGCGATCAGCTCGCCGTCGACGAGGACGTCGAACTGTCCCGAGCTGCCTTGCTGGATCTCGGCCTCCAGGCCTAGGCGCTGCTTGATGTGGGCGGCGAGACTCGCCGCCCGGGCTTCATAGCCTCAGGCCGTGCAGTAGAGGATCTGGATCTTCATGGCGCCTCCGTGGCGGCGATTCTACGCGATCTGCCAGGCGGCCCCGCTGCTCGTTAGCATGCGGCTCCTCAGGAGGCCCCATGAGCAGCTTCGTGGTCGAGATCCGCCGCCGTGACCCCGCCCTCGAGCCGCCTTCGCTCGAGCTGGTGCGCGCGGCCGGCGCCAGCGTGGCCGGCCTGCGTGAGGCCTGGGTCTACGAGCTCGGCCCCCTGAGCGAGGACGAGGCCCGTCGCCTGGCCGAGGGGCTGCTGGCCGATCCGGCCCTCGACGAGGCCCGCGTCCTCCCCGCCGGGGCCCCCGACGAAGAGGGCTGCGCCGAGGACGAGGCCGTGCTGACCCTGCTGCGCCGCGACGGCGTGATGGACCCCGTCGCGCTCTCGACCCGCGAGGCGGCCGCGCAGCTGGGGATCGAGCTGAGCGAGGTCCGCACCGCGCACCGGCTCTACCTGCGCGGGGCCGAGGGCAAGCCGCCCCGCGAGACGGTCGCGGCGCTGGCCCAGCGCCTGGCCAACCCGGTCGTGGACCGGGCCCTGGTCGAGGAGTCCCAGCTCCCGCCGCACGCCGCCGGCGCCAAGACCCCCACCCTGCGCGAGGAGGTGAGCCTCAGCGGCCTCGACTCGGACGCCCTGGCGGCGCTCTCGCGGGAGCGGACGCTGGCCCTGGACGCCGTGGAGATGCAGGCGATCCAGGCCCACTTCGCCGAGCTGGGGCGCGCCCCGAGCCGGCTGGAGCTCGAGACCCTGGCCCAGACCTGGTCCGAGCACTGCAAGCACAAGACCCTCACCGGCCGGATCGCCTTCAGCGAGCGCGACCCGGCCGGGCAGGAGGTCGCCAGCCGCGGCTACGACAACCTGCTCAAGCAGACGATCTTCCAGAGCACGACCGACCTGGCCGATCCGCGCTGCCTCTCGGTGTTCGCCGACAACGCGGGCGTGGTCCGCTTCGACGACGAGCTGGGCGTGGCGGTCAAGGTCGAAACGCACAACCACCCCTCGGCGATCGAGCCCTACGGCGGGGCCGGGACGGGGATCGGCGGGGTGATCCGCGACATCCTCGGCACGGGGCTCGGGGCGCGCCCGATCGCGAACATCGACGTGTTCTGCGTGGGCGACCTCCACGCGAGCGAGCACCCGGCGGGCACGATCCACCCCAAGCAGCTCCTGCACGGCGTGGTCGACGGGGTGCGCGACTACGGCAACCGAATGGGGATCCCGACCGTGGCCGGGGCCCTGGTCACCGAGCCGCGCTACGTGGGCAACCCGCTCGTCTACGCGGGCACGGTCGGCATGATCCCGATCGAGCACGTGAGCAAGGCGCCCCAGCCGGGCGACTGGGTGATCGCCGTCGGCGGCCGGACCGGGCGCGACGGGATCCACGGCGCGACCTTCAGCTCGCTCGAGCTCACGAGCGAGAGCGAGACCCAGAGCGGCGGCGCGGTCCAGATCGGCAACCCGATCGAGGAGAAGAAGTTCGCCGACGTGCTGCTGGAGGTGCGCGACCAGGGCTGGCTGAACGCGGTCACCGACTGCGGCGCGGGCGGCTTCTCGAGCGCCGTCGGCGAAATGGCCGAGGGGCTGGGCGCGACGGTCGACCTGGCCACCGCCCCGCTCAAGTACGCCGGCCTGGCCCCCTGGGAGGTCTGGATCAGCGAGGCCCAGGAGCGGATGGTCCTGGCCGTCCCGCCCGAGCGCGGCCCCGACGTGATCGCGGCCTTCGCGGCCGAGGACGTCGAGGCGGTCCGGCTCGGCACCTTCGAGGACAGCGGGCGCCTGGTGGTCCGCTGGGGCGAGCAGGTGATCGGCGACATGGACCTGGCCTTCCTCCATGACGGCCTGCCCAAGCAGGAGCGGAGCGCGACCTGGTCCCGTCCGGCGCAGGTCACGCCGGCCCTCCCGCACCGGCCGGCGGGCCCGCTGCTCAAGGAGCTGCTCGCCCAGCCGACCCTGTGCAGCAAGGAGTGGATCGTGCGCCAGTACGACCACGAGGTGCAGGGCGCGAGCGTGCTCAAGCCCCTGGTCGGCGTGCGCTCGACGGGCCCCGGCGACGGGGTCGCCCTGGCGCCGGTCCCGGGCTCGCGACGCGGGGTCACGATCGGGCTGGGGATCCACCCTCGCCTGGCTGACCGCGACCCCTACGCCATGGCCCTGTGGGTGATCGACGAGGCGCTGCGCAACGTGGTCGCCGTCGGCGCCGACCCCAGCGCCTGCGCGATCCTGGACAACTTCTCCTGGGGCGACTGCCGCGACGCCGAGGCGCTCGGGGCCCTGGTCCGCGCCGCCGAGGGCTGCCGCGACGCGGCCCTGGCCTACAAGGCGCCCTTCGTGAGCGGCAAGGACTCGCTCAGCAACACCTACCGGATGCCCGACGGGACGCGGGTCTCGATCCCGCACACCCTCCTGGTGACCTGCGTCAGCGTCGTGGACGACGTGACGCGCCTGATCAGCATGGACCTCAAGGGCGCGGATCACCCCGTGCTGCTGGTCGGCGCCAACGTCCCCGAGCAGCTCGGCGGCTCGCTCCTGCTCGAGCGCCTGGGGCTGCGCGGCGGGCGCGCGCCCCAGGTCGACCTCGAGCGCGCCCCGGGCGTGCTGGCGGCGGTCCACGCGGCGCTGAGCACCGGCGGCGTGCTGGCCTGCCACGACCTCTCCGAGGGCGGGCTGGCCGTGGCCGCGGCCGAGGCGGCCTTCGCGGGCGGGGTCGGCCTCGAGCTCGACCTGGGCGAGCTCGGCGAGGCGCACCCCCTCGACCTGCTCTTCAGCGAGGGGCCGACCCGCTTCCTGCTCGAGCTCGACCCGGCGCGCGAGGCCGAGGTCCTGGCGGCCCTCGGGGACGCGCCCGTGGCGCGCCTGGGGAGGACGAGCGAGACCCCGCGGCTGGTGGTCCGGCGCGAGGGCGCGACGCTCCTGGACGAGGACCTGGCGCAGCTCGAGCAGGTGTGGCGGGCGCCCTTGTTCGAGCTCTACGGTTAAGGCCGCACACTTGGCTGGGCCCGGTGCAGGTCTCGCCTCCTAGAGGAGACCTACTCCTGAGGCAGAGCTGGCATGGCGCTTCGTGCCCGTCCGTGCCCGTCCCGTGCCCTCGTGCGTCGGGGGAATGGGGGAAGGGCGACGCAGGGCGAGCGAGGGTGCAACGCGAAGAAGCTGCCGCAAGAGCGACAGCTGCCTCTCTGTCGAGACAATGAAC
>CALDQK010000325.1 GCA_937911525.1 uncultured bacterium | reverse complement strand
GTCCTTGCTGACGAGCATCTTCCCGACCAGGGGCAGGCGCTCGATCGCGCGCTCGAAGCGCGCCAGGTCCTTGTCCTGCGCCTGGTCGAGGTCCGCGGGCAGCCCAGGGACGAGGCGCGGGCCCTGAGGAGTGAGCTGGAGCACCGGCATGTCGGCCAGGGCGAAGGACTGCTCGACGCCCTCCAGCTCGCCGGCCGCCGCCGAGAGGGCGCGCGAGAGCTCGAGCGCCTCGCGCGCGAACACGTCCTGCCCCGGAGGCATCTCGAAGGCGAGGAACACCGCCTCGTCGCCCCCGAAGGCCTCGCGGAAGGCCTGATAGGTCTCGACCGCCTCGTGCCCCTGGGGAAACACCTTCTCGGTGGTCGGGTCGAAGCCGAGCCGGGTCAGCCCCGCTCCGAGGACCAGCCCGAGCACGAGCAGGACCAGGAGCGTGGTCTTGGGCCGCTGCACCGGCCACGCGGCGCAGGGCTCCAGACGCGCGAGGAATGAGCCTGCGGCGGAGTCGGTCACGGCGTCGCTTGTACTCGACCCGGTGCGCCTGAGGGGCTCCTCGTGCCCGCTCCCGGCCTCGGTCCTCGGCCCCGGCCCCGGATCCCGGCCCTGGTTTCTCGGGCACGGGCATGGGCACGGGCACGAGGGGTTCGTTCTGGGGGGCGCCCAACGTGGGGGATATCGGAGGTCAGGGGTATAGTCCTGGGATTCGAGAGTGCCCGTGCCCACCCCTGCGCCCATGACCACAACGGAGGCCGCCGCCGACACCCCTGACGGCGAGGACTCCTCCTCCGCGGCCGCCCCCGGCGAAGAGTCGCGCTATGGCCTCGCGGCGACCAAGCGCGGGCTGGTCCTGATGCCCGCCTTCAACGAGGAGCACGGGATCGCGGGGGTGCTGGACAGGATCCGCGCGCACTGCCCCTTCGACGTGGTCGTGATCGACGACGGCAGCAGCGACTCCACGGCCGCGATCGCGCGCGAGCACGGGGCGATCGTCCTGCGCCACCCTTTCAACATGGGCTACGGGGCCGCGCTCCAGACCGGCTACAAATACGCCAGCCAGTGCGACTACGACGTGCTCGTCCAGATCGACGCCGACGGACAGCACGACCCGAGCTTCATCGTCCCGCTCGCGAATCGGATCCTCGAGGGGCACAGCGACGCCTGCGTCGGCTCGCGCTTCCTGACCGGCGAGGGCTACATTCCCCCCTTCGCGCGCCGAATCGGCATGGTCCTGTTCGGCTATATCGCCTCGGTGGTCACCCACCGCCGCGTGACCGACCCGACCAGCGGCTACCAGGCCCTCTCCCGGCGCGTGTTCCGCTTCTTCACCAGCGACCTCTTCCCGGCTGACTATCCGGACGCCGACGTGCTGATCCTGCTCTACCGAGCCGGCTTCCGCGCCGAGGAGATTCCGGTCGCCATGAAGGCGAGCGCGACCGGCAAGTCCATGCACTCGGGGATCCTCAAGCCCTTGTTCTACGTGTTCAAGATGCTCCTCTCGATCATGGTCACGATCCTGCGCAAGACGCCCGACCCCGATCAGATCCCGCGCTAGGGACGACCCATGCCGCTCAACCAACGCATCGTGATCGTCGGCGTCGCCGCGCTGCTGATGCTCTCGATCTTCGAGCTCGTCCGCCTGCGCCGCCTGCGCGAGGAATACGCCTGGCTGTGGTTGCTGGCGGGTGGGCTGGTGATGGCGGCGGCCTTCGTGCCCATGAAGGGGCTGACCGCGCTCGCCAACGTGATGGGCTCGCAGAACCCGCCCGCGGCGGTGTTCTTCCTCGGCTTCTGCGCGACGACCTTCCTCTGCCTCCAGTTCTCGGTCCGGCTCTCGCGCATGACGGAGCAGATCAAGAACCTCGGTCAGAAGGTCTCCCTGCTCGAGGCGGCCCTCGACGAGGCCCGCGCCCCAGACGCCAGCGACGAGGCAGCCTCGCCCCCTCCCGCGGAGAAGGCCACCAGCCAGTAGCTCGGATCAGCCAGCAGGGCGGATCAGGGCGCCCAGAGCTCGTGCTCGAGCCGGGGCCAAGCGCTAGGCTGGCGAGGATGGCGCTCGCGATCCGATTCCATTGCCCCACCTGCGGGGCGAACTTCAAGGTTGCCGCCGAGCTCGCAGGCCGCAAAGGCCTGTGCCCCAAGTGCAAGACCGCCTTCCGCGTCCCCAAGCCCGAGGCCGAGCCTCAGGCCGAGGCCGCCGCCGAGGGGGAGATCGAGCTGGAGGTCAGCCAGGAGGGAGTCCTCAGGCCCTCCGGTCAGATCGCGCTCCCCCCGGACTACCAGCAGCGGGTCCGCGAGCTCGCCCAAAGCCAGGAGCTCCCCGCCGAGGGGCGTCTGGGGCGCGGGCAGGCGCGCGGGCCTCGCCCGCTCCCGGAGGGACCGGGCGACCCCGGCGCGCCGACGGCGAAGCGCGGCTCAGGGAACCTGATGGTGGGCGGCCTGATCGCGGCGCTGGTGGTCGGCGGCCTCGCGCTCGGCTTCGCCCTGCGCGAGGACCCGCGCGAAGGCAGGGACCTCGGCGCGCAGCCCTCGCAGGCGCCCAAGCCCACCCCGAGCCACGCAGCGGAGCCGGCGCCTGGGCCCAGCGACGAGGCGCCGCTCCCGCGCGGCAAGAGCGGCGTGGCCGTGATCGAGGCCTTGGTGGCCCGCCTGGAGGAGG
>CALDQK010000324.1 GCA_937911525.1 uncultured bacterium | reverse complement strand
CGAACTTGCCGCCCGCCTCGCGGGCGGCCAGCAGCCGGTCGGCGTGCTCGTGCTCGGCGACCACGGCGCGGATCGCGAGGCCGGTCTGGCGAATGATCTCGTCGCCGGCGCGCATGCCGAACATGTCGTTGAGCAGGCCCAGGTAGTCGAGGTCGAGCTTGATCATCAGCACGCCCGGGCCGGGCTGACTCAGCTCGCGCGCGAGCTGGGCCTGGACGACCGGGTAGGAGGCGAGCCCGGTGAGCGCGTCGCGGGCCAGGTCGCCCACGTCGTGGCTGGCGGCCAGCTCGTCGCGCTTCTCGCCGGTCTTGGCCGCGACCTCGCGGGCGGCCTCCTCGCTCTCGCCGGTGAAGGTCACCGCCGTCGAGCCGATCTCGATCCGGTCACCGAGCTGGAGCAGGGCCTTGCGCACGAAGCGCCCGTTGAGGCGGGTCCCGTTGCGGCTCTCGAGGTCGCGCAGCCACCACTGGCCTTCGTCGTCGCGCTCGATCACGGCGTGCTGACGCGAGCTGGCCGTGTCCTCGATCACGATCGCGTTCTCGAGCGCGCGCCCGAGCGAGATCGGACGGTCCCGGGGGACTTCCTGAATCCAGGAGCGGCTACCGCTCTCGACGACGACCCACACTGTGGCCTCCCTTGGAGCAAGATCCTAATCGCTGGAGAGGACCCAAGGGTCTAGCCCGGGCTTGGGGCGCGCGGCTACTCGCCCGAAGCGGCGGGCTCCTCGTCGCCGGCCTCGCCGTCGCCTTCCCCCTGCGGGGCCGGCGCCGCCTTCTCCTTGGCGGGCTTCTTGGGCGACTTGTTGCGCGGCGGGCGCGTCTTGAAGCTCGTGAGGAAGTCCGCGTAGAGCTTGGCGTCCGCCAGGGTGCGGAACACGAACTCGTGGCAGAGGGGCTGCTCGCCCGCGTCGTAGGTGAAGGCCTTGTTGTTCTCGTAGATATCGATCCGCGCGACCGTGTCGAAGAGCACGCGCACCGTGGCCTCGCCCCAGGCCGCCCCCCACGCCCAGGGGTTGGCCCCGGTGTAGCGGTAGATGAACGCCTTGTCGGTCACCTCGACCTCGATCACGCCGGGCGCGCGGACGCTGCCGGTCATGAGGTCGGTGAAGTCCTCGATCGCCCGCTCGTCGCCCAGCTCCTCGATCAGCCCGCCGTTGGGGGTGTAGGGGATCTTGGCGATACAGCCAGATCCGAGCAGGCAGAGCAAGATCAGAGCGAAGGCGCGCGTCATGAGGGAGTGTCTCCTGGGTGCTGAATGGCGTGCGAGTGTATCGTTCGGGGCGAGCACTATGAACCGAGCGCAATGAGACATTCCCTGCTGATCCTGTTCGCGCTGGTCGCGTCGTCGGCCTGGGGCGCTCCCAAGGACCCTCATGCGGAGGTGCGGGGGGTCACGATCTCGTGTCAGACCTGGGGCTGGGAGTGGGGGAGCGAGGCCATGCCCTCGACCCTCGACCGGGTCAAGGCGGTCGGCGGCAACTGGATCGCGATCCACCCCTACGCGCGGATCCGCAAGGACGGGAGCGTGCGGGCGCGCCTGCCCCAGCCTGGCGAGCCCGCGCCGGATTGGCTGAAGCGTCCGATCGCCTGGGCCCACGCCCGGGGGCTGAAGGTCCTGATCAAGCCCCACCTCGCCTACTGGGGCAGCGGCTTTGGCTGGCGGGGGGAGATCCGCTTCGCCGAGGCGGCGACGCGAGCGCGCTTCTTCAAGGAATACGGCGCCTGGATCAGCCAGCTGGCGAGCCTGAGCGAGGGGGCGGACGCGTTCTGCGTCGGGACCGAGCTCGGGGGCACGGCGAGGGCCGAGCGAGAGTGGCGCGCCCTGATCGCTGCGGTCCGTCAGCGCTTCTCCGGGCACCTGACCTACGCCGCCAACTGGGATCGCTACCAGAAGGTCGGCTTCTGGGACGCGCTGGACGTGATCGGGATCCAGGCCTACTTCCCCCTGGTCGGGCACGCGCGCGCGCCGAGCGACGCCGAGCTGAAGCAGGGCTGGCAGCGGGTGCTTGGCGAGGTGCGCCGCTACAGCGAGGCCCAGGGCAAGCAGGTCGTGTTCACCGAGCTGGGCTACGACTGCTCCCCGCGCGCGGCGGTCGAGCCCTGGAAGCCGTGCCGCTCGAGGAGCGAGCGCGAGCAGGGCGCCGAGCTCCAGCTGCGCTGCCTGCGGGCGGCCCTCGAGGCGATCGGACGCGAGGAGCGCGTGGTGGGGCTCTTCCTCTGGAAGGCCTTCCCTGGGCGCGCCCGCGGCGAGGACTTCCCGGTCCTCCGCTCTCCGCAGCGACCCGTGCTCGAGCGAGCCTGGCGACGCCCCCAATGAGCCGACTCCCCGCAGGCGGGCCTGCGGGGAGTCGAGGAGAGCTCAGGGTGTTCATTGAGAGAGAGAACCTGCGTCAGCTGAGTGAGCGCAGGAAGAAGCCGGCTGGCTTCGCTCCACCTCAGTGCAAGAAAAGACCCGTCTAGCGGGGCTCGGGAGTAGCTCGCGCGCGCACGTCGCCGAGCGCGAAAGGGCGTCCGCTGTGGACGCGCTGGCGGGCTAGTGCCCAGGTCCATTTCGTGAGGAGAGACCGAAGAGAACGAGAGCGGCGCCTACCGGGGGAGGCGCGCCCGCAGGGCTGTCAGGCGGCTCTTGCTCGCCGGACTGGCGACCTGGTCTGCGAGCTGGTCCGCGAGCGCGCGCGCGTCGGCGCCGCGCTGGAGGGCGATCAAGGCTTCGAGCTCGCAGAAGCGCTCGGGGAGCTGCTTGGCCGGCGGCGGGAGCTGCGCGAGGAGCCTGGGCACGGCGGCGGGCTGGAGGTGCAGCAGCGCCTGGAGCGCGAGCCTGCGCGCGCGGACGTGATTCAGGCGCTCGTCTTGCCGGAGCAGCTCGAGGGGGTCGGCTCCCTCGGCGAGGGCGCGGCTGAGCGCGAGCAGCAGCTGGGCGGGCTGCTGAGCTGGATCTCGCGCGAGGATCCCCGCGAGCGTCGCCCGCGCCGCGCGAGCGCGTCCCAGGATCAGCTGCAGCAAGCCGAGCTCTTCGCGGGCGGCGAGGAGCTCGGGGTGATCCCGAGCGAGGGGCTCGAGTCGGGCGGCGGCCTGCGCGGGCTCCCCGAGCTGCTGGAGCGCCTCGGCCGCCATGTAGTCGAGGGTCCGCACGATGTCTGGGCGCCCGACGCGCGGGAGGGGCGGGATCCGCGCCCAGGCTCCCGCCTGGGCCAGCATGCTGGCGCGGACCAGGACCAGCTCGGGCGAGTCCCGCTCGAGGGTCGCCAGCAGCTCGAGGGCCGGCTCGAGCTCGCCCGCCAGGGCCCTGCGGCGAGCCTGGGCGAGGGTGTTGCGCTTGGCCGTGGTGGACTGGCTCTCGGGGAGCACCTCCCAGGGCCCCCTCCAGCGGGGGAGGGTCTCCCCTCCGCGCGCGACGCGCAGCTCGAGGGTCGCGGCGAGGGGTTCGGGCCACTGGACGCCGCGCTCGAAGAGCACCTGGTGGGCGCCCGTGGTCACCCGGCCCGGGATCGAGGCCACGCGCTCGGCGCGCGCCATGGTCTGGCCGTAGAGGGTCGGGGGGCCGGGAGGCTCCTTGGCGTAGCGCGTGCGTGCGGGCGGCCCGTCGTGGCGCACGAAGAGGTCGAGGTCTTGCTGGGAGCCGCGCAGGACGAGCTCCCACTCGCGCGCGTCGGCGGGGACGTGCACGACCAGGTGCAGGCGCTCCTGGACGGGGGTGATCGTGAGCGCGAGCGCGCCAGGGCCGCGCAGCTCGCCCGCGATCCCGGTCTGCCCGGCGGCGACCGCGCGCGCCTGCTCGCGCTGCCGAGTGGCGCTGATCCCGACGCCGCCGAGCTCGACGGCGGCCAGGCGCTCGACCGAGTCGATCCAGCCGATCCGCCCTGCCTGCTCGAGCGCGGCGCTCAGGGTGGCGAGGGTCGGTCGGTGGTGGACCAGGAGCTCCATGCGGCGCAGCTGGGCGGCGGTCACGCGGCCCTCGACGAAGGTCGTCGTCCAGGGATCGCCGAAGGCGTGGCTGGCGTAGGGGAGGGGGGCGCGCAGCTCGAGCTGCGAGAAGCGGATCCCCAGCCAGTCGCGCACCCCGGCGCGCGCGGGCTGATAGACGCCGTTGAGGGCCAGCCAGGCCGAGCGCCGCTCCCAGCCGCCGGCCTGGAGCGACTCGCGCGCGAGCCCGAGGGCTCGCTTCGCGGCGTCGCGATCGATCTTCCCGCCGGAGGCCAGGCCCCAGAGCTCTCCCAGGCGCGCGGCGCGCTGCTCTGCGAGGGCTTCGCCGGTGACGCGGGCCGCGCGGCTGAAGGCGCTGCGGCCGGCCACCTCGTCGTTGTGGTCCACGGAGCTGCGCGCGGCGCGGATCTCGCCGGCGGTGAGCCACGCCCGCGCCGTCAGGGCCGGGTCGCGCAGGCAGGGCTCGAGGGCGGCCAGGGCCTCCTCCCAGCGTCCCGCGTCGGCCAGGAGGCGCGCGTGGGCCAGGGTCCGCGTCCCGCGCTCCCGCGGCGGCGCGGAGCGGAGGAGGACCTCGCTGGCGCGCAGGGCGAGCTCGTAGGCCGCCTCGAGCTCGGCCGCCTTGCGGCGGGCGTCCGCCAGGTCGAGGAAGCCGCGCAGGGAGGCTGCGTCGCTCAGCTCGCGCAGGCGCTGGCGCGACCCGGCGAGGGCGGCGCGGGCCTCGGGCTCGTCGAGGGGCTC
>CALDQK010000323.1 GCA_937911525.1 uncultured bacterium | reverse complement strand
AAGAAGAAGACGGCCAAGAAGAAGACGGCCAAGAAGAAGACGGCCAAGAAGAAGAAGACGGCTGCCAAGAAGACCGCTTCTTCGGCGCCGCCTTCCGTGCCGGCGATGCCTTGGTAGTCGGCCTCTAGGGACGAACCAACCAACGAACGAGCCCCGGGCAGGTCCCGGGGCTCGCTTCGTTGGTTGGCTTCGCGGCGGCTTGCTGAGCGAGTGGATCAGCTCCGTGGGAGGGCCCAGGAGACCACCTGCTCGAAGTAGGTCGCGGGGTCTCTCACGAAGCGTTCGCACAGCTCCGTGAGGCGACCGGCGGGGAGCTCTTCTCCCCGCAGGCGGTAGTAGCTGCGTCGGAGCAGCTGCGCCGCCGCTTCCTTGCTGCGAACGACCGCGCGGACGAGCCCGACGCTTCCCTCCGCGCGGACGCCGAGGATGGTCGCAGAGTGACCCTCTGCCAGGCGCAGGGCGCTGCGCTTCAGTCCAGCGTCTCGACCGGCCTCGGGGCCCAGGAGCTTGTCCAGGAGGGTGCTCACCGACTGCTCGCTGTCCGGGTAGCGCTCGAGCCAGTCCTGGCCCACCAGCAGCGCGTAGTAGACGTCGATCACGCTAAAGCGGCCGGAGCGCAGCTTGGCGGGCAGGGAGCTCCAGGGCTCCCCGGTTGGCTGGTGCTCGCCCGTCAGCCCGAGGTGGTCGAGCTCGAGCCGCCACCAGCGGGTGTAGAGGGCGTCCTCGCCCAGGAGGTGCTTGCGCAATGCCGCAGCGCCGCGCTGGCTCGCCGCTCGGTCCGCCGCAGAGGGGGCGCGTCCCAGGAGGACCTGGGTGGTGCGCTCGAGCCCACGCGCGGCGACCGGAGGAGCTGCAGGGCGTGCGGGGGCTGCCGGGCGCGTGTCGGTCTTCTGGGCTCGAGGGGCGCGCACGTCGAGGACGTGGGTAGCGCTGTCCTTCCCTTCGCCCTCCTTGACGGTGAGCATCACGGCGTAGCGACCCTCGACGTCGGGCACGAGGACGGCCGTCTCGGCGCGGGGGTCTTCGAGTCGGGACTTGGACTCGGCCGGCGCCTCGATCAGGGTCCAGCGGTAGTCGAGCGACCCGCCGGCTCCGCTCTGGCTCTCGCTGGCGCGGAGGGCGACCCGCTGACGACAGCCCGCGGTCGAGGGAGCGAGGATCCTCGCCTCCGGGTTGGCCAGCTTGGCTTCGCCCGAAGAGAGGCCTACGACCCAGCCACGGAGAATGCGCCACTCGGCGGAGGCCATGTGCAGCACCGCTCCTCCGCCGTGCTCGAGGCCCCCCTCGTCCGGGGAGAGGGGCTTGAGGAGCAGCGGGCTGGCCTCGGGAGCGCCGGGCGTCAGGAAGGCGCTCGCCGCGGCGAGGTTGTCGGCGACGGTGCCGGGGTCGTTGCTGCTGGCGAGGAGGAGCCCGCCTCCCTTGCCGCTCACGCTGTGACAGGTGGCGCAGCGGCTGGCGAGGATCGGGTGGACGCGTTGCTCGAAGGCGCCCGCGTCCGGCGCGCTGGTCGCCACCTCACTCTCCGTGGGGGCCGGCTTGGCCTCGACCTTGGAGCCTTGCGGCTCATTGCGCTGGAGCAGCGCGTAGGCGAAGAGGAGCACCAGCGTCGCGATGAGCAGGCAGAACATGACGAGCGAGAGGTTGCGGAAGAACTGGCGGTCCCGCTCGGTCCTCTCGATCAGGGTCTGCAGCGCGAGGGCGTCGACGGAGGGGGCCGAGGGTGCCCGCGGGGGGCGACTCGAGGGGCGCGAGCGCTGGGGCCTTGGAGCGGGGGCGGGCGGCGCGGCGGGAGCGGGCTGGGGGCGCGTCGGCGTGGGCTCGGCCGCGACGGGCTCGGGGTCGAGCACGAGCTCCTCGGCTGCGGGGCGAACGACCTGAGCGGCCAGGATCGTGGGGGTGGGGGGGCCGTCTTCGCTGGGGACGTCAGCGAGCTCCTTGAAGATCAAGGTGGTGCGTCCCACCGAGAGCACGTCACCGTTCTTGAGCAGCGCCTGCTCGCGGCTAGGGACCCGCTCTTGATTGAGCAGCACACCGTTGCGGCTGCCCAGGTCCTTGACGAAGAAGCCCTGCCGGGCGCGCACGAGGAGCGCGTGCCGGCGCGAGACCTGAAGGTCGCCGAGCTCGAGGCCGGCGCCCGCGTCGCGCCCGACCACCGTGACCGCTTCACTCAGGGGGTGCTCTCGTCGGCTGCGCCGACCCACAACGATCACACTTGCCATGCCGGCCTCCACCACGTGCGAGCCCACTCGCGCAATCGCCGCGCCCGCTTGGCGCTTGATCCAGCGTGACTTAGGCGGGCCAACGTGTAAAGCGTAACGACTCCCTGCGCGAGCTTTGGGAGCCAAGCGTTCGAGGGCCGTGGTCGTGACGCGATGCAGCAACTCAGCCCAAACGCTGGGCTTAGCCTTTTTGTGTTTTGTTTGGGTTGGCGGGGCCCCGGGCCTGTCGGTGGCGAACGATACCTTGGGCGCGCTTGGACGTGGTTGGGGGTCTGCCAAGACCCTGAAAAGCCGCGCCTGAGTATCTCGAAACAATCGACTTAGGGCAGTTCAGCGGCCACAACTTCCACCTCCCAACCGGGTGGGTCAGGTCGTGATTTGTCTGGTCGTTTTCCGCCGCCCTCCCTGTTCCAACCCCCTGGTTCAGTGACCCCAGTGACCCCACTAACCCCAGTGACCCCAGTGACCCAGGGACCCCAGTGACCCAGGGACCCCAGTGAATCGAGTCGACATGAGCACGCCCACCAGCCTGACCCAGCTCACCACCGGAACCTCCACTGGCGTCGGGGTCCGGGTTCCTCGCGTGTTCACGCGGCTCGGCGTGGATCCGCTCGACCAGGTCAGCACCGAGCGCCGGCGTTCGGTGATCTCCAACCCGGACGGCTCGGTCGTGTTCGAGATGGACGACGTCGAGGTGCCCACCTCCTGGAGCCAGCTCGCGACCGACATCCTCGTCAGCAAGTATTTCCGCAAGGCGGGCGTCCCTGGGCGTGGTCACGAGGAGAGCGCGCGCCAGGTCGTGCGTCGCATCGCGGGCGCGATCCGCGCGAGCGGTGAGCGCCAGGGCGGCTACTTCGCCAGTGAGGCCGACGCCGAGGCCTTCCAGGCCGAGCTCAGCCACATGCTGATCCACCAGATCGGCGCCTTCAACTCGCCGGTCTGGTTCAACTGCGGCCTCGCGGAGGCCTATGGAATCCGCGGGCGAGAGGTCGGCAGCTACGCCTACGACGCCACCAGCGGCGAGGTGCGTCAGACGCCAGACGCCTACTCGCGTCCTCAGGTCTCGGCCTGCTTCATTCAGTCCGTCGACGACGACCTGATGGACATCGCGGCCGGGATCCAGCGTGAAATGCGCCTGTTCAAGTTCGGCAGCGGGACGGGGAGCAACTTCTCGAAGATCCGTGGAGAGGGCGAGTCGCTGAGCAACGGCGGCAGCTCCTCGGGATTGATGAGCTTCCTCGAGGTCTACGACCGGGCGGCGGGGGCGATCAAGAGCGGCGGGACGACCCGGCGCGCCGCCAAGATGGTCTGCCTCGACCTCGACCACCCCGACGTCGAGCGCTTCATCGACTGGAAGGTCCGCGAGGAGGAGAAGGTCCTGGCGCTGGTCAAGGCTGGCTTCTCGCCGGACTTCAACGGGGAGGCCTACCGGACCGTCAGCGGCCAGAACGGCAACAACTCGGTGCGGGCCACCGACTCCTTCATGCAGGCCGTCCTCGACGACGGCGAGTGGCAGACCCGCTTCCGCACGAACGGCGAGCCGGCCAAGACCTACCGGGCTCGCGACCTGATGGGCAAGATCGCCGAGGCGGCCTGGCGCTGCGCCGACCCAGGCATGCAGTTCGACACGACCTGCAACCGCTGGAACACGGTCAAGAACACGGACCGGATCAACGCCACCAACCCTTGCTCGGAGTTCGTGTTCATCGACGACACGGCCTGCAACCTGGCCAGCCTGAACCTGCTCTCCTTCCTCGACGAAGACAACGCCTTCGACGCCGAGCGCTACGCGCACGCCTGCCGCGTGTTCTTCCTCGCCCAGGAGATCCTGGTCGACCACGCCAGCTACCCGACCCAGCGGATCGCCCAGCGCAGCCACGAGTTCCGGCCCCTCGGCCTGGGCTACGCCAACCTGGGCTCGCTCCTGATCGTGCTCGGGCTGCCCTACGACAGCGACGAGGCGCGCGAGCTCGCTGGTGGAATCACCGCGCTCATGACCGGCACCGCCTACCAGTGCTCGGCCGAGGTCTCGGCGAGCAAGGGGCCTTTCGCAGGCTTCGCCCACAACCGGGAGCCGATGCTCGAGGTCATGAACCTGCACCGCGAGGCGGCCTATCGCCTCGGGCAGCGCGACTCTCGCCACGGCGGCCTGATCCAGCGGGCGCAGGAGACCTGGGACCGGACGGTCGCGCTGGGGACGCGCTACGGCTACCGCAACGCGCAGGCGACGGTCTTGGCGCCGACCGGGACCATTGGCCTGCTCATGGACTGCGACACGACCGGCGTCGAGCCCGACTTCGCCCTCGTCAAGTTCAAGAAGCTCGCCGGCGGCGGGAGCTTCAAGATCGTCAACGGCTCGGTGCCGCGCGCCCTGCGGAACCTGGGCTACAGCACCCGCGAGATCGACGACATCGTCGAGTATCTGCGCGGGACCTGGTCGCTCTCGAGCTCGCCTTTCGTCAACCGCGAGAGCCTCAAGGCCAAGGGCCTGCGCGACGCGGACATCGACGCCGCGGAGCGTGCGCTGCCTTCGGCTTACGAGCTGCGTCACGCGTTCACCCGTCACGTCCTCGGCGACGAGACCCTGGAGCGGCTGGGCTTTGGCGACCGGCTCGAGGACCCCAGCTTCGACCTCCTCGACGCGCTCGGCTTCAGCGCGGACCAGGTCGAGGCGGCGAGCGAGGTCACCGGCGGGCGGCTCACGATCGAGGGCGCCCCGCACCTGCGCCCCGAGCACCTGCCGGTGTTCGACTGCGCCAATCGCTGCGGTCGGCGGGGCACGCGCTCGATCCCTCCCATGGGGCACGTGCGCATGATGGCCGCCGTTCAGCCCTTCCTGAGCGGCGCGATCTCCAAGACGGTCAACCTCCCCGCCGAGACCTCGGTCGAGGAGGTGCAGCAGATCTACGTCGAGAGCTGGAAGCTCGGGCTCAAGGCGGTCGCGCTCTACCGCGACGGCAGCAAGGCCAGCCAGGTCCTGCACTCGACCTCCAAGGAGAACGAGTCCGAAGAGGAGGCGGTCGAGGCCAGCGCCGCGCCGACGCCGGCTGAGGCGAGCGAGCAGAAGCGCCTGCACCGCCGTCGCCTGCCCAAGAAGCGGCGCGGCTTCACGCAGGAGGCCAAGGTCGGCGGGCAGAAGGTCTACCTGCGCACCGGCGAATACGAGGACGGCAGCCTGGGTGAGGTGTTCATCGACATGCACAAGGAGGGCGCCGCCCTGCGCAGCATGATGAACTGCTTCGCGATCAGCGTCTCGCTCGGCCTCCAGCACGGGGTGCCCCTCGAGGAGTTCGTCAACGCGTTCACCTTCACCCGCTTCGAGCCGCAGGGTCGGGTGGCCGATCACCCCAACATCAAGTTCGCGACCTCGATCGTGGACTACGTGTTCCGCGTGCTCGGCCTCGAGTACCTCGACCGGACGGACTTCGTCCACGTCAAGCCGGCTGACGGCGAGACCGAGGAGGAGGCGCTGACCGTCGAGGCGGCGCCGGCAGCTGCCGCGGCCCCGGCCAAGAAGCCGGCGACGGCCAAGCCCGTCAACCGCCTCAGCGGCCAGAACGCCATGGCGCAGGACCTGATGGGCGACGCCCCCTTCTGCACCGAGTGCGGCAGCCTGACCGTGCGCAACGGCTCCTGCTATCGCTGCCACAACTGCGGCGCGAGCATGGGCTGTAGTTGATCTGGTTCGGCAAGGTCCCTTAGCGCCTCCAAGGCACCTTGCCGAGCGCGCGGCGCAGGCCAGGGTCGAGCTCGGCGAGCAGCTCGGGTCCGCCTGAGACGGTGCCAGAGACGCTGCCTGAGACGCTGCCAGAGACGCTGCCTGAGACGCTGCCAGAGACGCTGCCAGAGACGCTGCCTGAGACGCTGCCAGAGACTGGCGCCTCGATCCAGCGAATGGCCTCGGCGCCGTCTCCGGCGTAGGGCTGCGCTCCGGGCGGCGCGACCACCAGGAAGCGGAGGTCGAAGTGGTGGTGGAGCGGCTCGCTCTTGCGGGCCGGGATCGCGTGGACGTCCAGATCGAGCAGGCTCCGCGTGGGGAGGTCGTCGGGCGGCGAGCCCGGGCGCAGGGCGTCGCCCTCGTAGGGCAGCGCGGCGATCCCGGTCTCCTCGCGGACCTCTCGGAGCGCAGCGCTGAGGGGGTCGAGCTCGGCGGGCTCGAAGTGACCTCCTGGCTGCAGCCAGAGGCCGAGCTTGGCGTGGAAGATCAAGAGCGCGCGCTCGAGCTCGTGGTCGACCACCACGGCGCTGGCGGTCAGGTGGCCCGGCTCGAAGTGATGGCGGCTGCGCGGATCGGGGGCCTCCTCGATCAGCGCCAGGATCCGGCGCTGAGAGTCGGCTTCGGCCTCGTCGACGCAGCGGTGGCCAGCGACGAGGGCTCGCAAGGTCGTCGGCGTCAGCTCACTTCTCCCAAGAACTCGACCTGGACGGTGCTTGCCCCTGTACAGAGGCCGAGGCGGTCGACCGTCGACCGCCCCAGAGAGATTTTCACAGTTCAGGCAGGGATCTCTACGTGAGAAGAGCCGGAGCGTTGGCGAGCCGGACGCCTGCGCCCTAAGTGCTTGGCTGCCGGGGCTACTTGGCGGGCTGGATCTCGCAGCTCGGCGCGAGGGCGTAGGGACCCTTGCGGCTGCGCGCGACCTTGCCCTCGTGATTGAGCGCGAAGTGGATCCGACCGCTCTGGCCAGGCTCTAGCGGGTCCGCCACGACGAGCCAGCGCTTGGTCGGCTCGTCGCTCGAGCGGATCAGGCGGAAGCGGTAGCCGGAGCGGACGCCCGTCTTGCCGAGCTCTCGCGCGTCCTTCGCGCCGCTGATCGAGATCAGGCGGGCCAGGTCCGGGGCGAAGTCGCGCGCGCCGTTCTTGTCCTGGTCCTTGAGCGCGTAGAGGATCTGGAGGCGCTGGATCTGGGTCAGGGTCAGGTCGGCGATCCGCTCGTTGTCCTCGAGGCGCGCCAGGCGTGGGTCGCGGGCTCCGCCCATGACCTCGAGGGTCGCGAGCTTCTCGGGCAGCTGCGCGGTGTCGCTGAGCGGGATCTCGAAGCGTGAGGCGACGACGCGTCCGCGGGCGTCGATCCCCAGGAAGCGACCCTTGGCCGTGAGCGGCTCGGCGACCGCCATCCACTCGTAGGCCGGGTGGCGGGCCGAGCGCTGGATCTGGTAGCGGTAACGACCCGTCTTGCCCTGGCGCAGGCTGCCCGGCAGGTCGAAGGCCTTGACGAGCGTGGCGAGGTCCGCCGCGTAGTCCGAGACCCCGTTCTTGTCGCGGTCTTCGCGCCGAAAGGTCTGTTGCAGCTCGTAGAGGCCCTTGAGGGTGCGGATCCCTTCGACCTCCGTCTCGCGGTCTCGCGTGCGGGGGGGGACCTCGGGGCTGGGAGCGGGACGAGCCGGCGTCGGGCGCCCGGCGACCGGGGAGGGAGCCGGGCGGCTCGGCCGTGGACCCGGTCGAGCGCTGGGGCTCGGCTGGGGCTGGGGCTTGGGCGGCGCCTTGCCGGTGAGGAAGAGCTGGACCTCGGCTTCGCTCGCGGCGAGGAGCTTGGCGCGGTCCGTCTCGGCGACGGTCACGATTCGGCCGCGGCGGCGCTCGACCGTCTCGACCTCGATCAGGAACTGGTGGTCGAGGTCTCCCAGGCGCAGGACCCGCGTTCCCTCCCGCTCTTCGTGGTTGGTGTCGAAGTAGGCGTGAGCCCCCTTCGACTCGAGGCTCATGGCCTGCAGGAGGCGGAAGGGGCGGCCGCCGCCGGGGACGATGTCGTAGAGCGGGGCGACGAGGAAGAGCACGATCGCCGTCGGCGCGGCCTCGTCGGGCCAGGGGAGCTTGCGCAGGGGCTTCTTGCCGAAGCCCGCGGTCTCGACGTCGAAGCTGCCCTTGGAGTTGCGCTCGGCCGAGGCGACCCGGCGGGGCTGCTTGCCCCCGTAGTAGCCCTCCGAGTAGCCGTAGCGGATCAGGCGGCCCTTGCCGTCGAGGACGCAGGTCGTCTTGCGCGCGCGCTTGCGGCGG
>CALDQK010000322.1 GCA_937911525.1 uncultured bacterium | reverse complement strand
GGGGGAGGCGCCGCGGCTGGACGAGGCCCTCCGCGGCGCGAGCCGCTGGGAGCCGAGCGCGGACGCGCTCTTCCTGCCCCTCTCGCTCGAGCTCGCCGAGCCGCTGCTGGGGAGCCTGCTCTTCCCCGGCCAGCCCTTCACCCTCGACCGCAGCGCGGAGGGCGTGGAGCTGGTGTTCGTGGTCGCCACCAGCGGCGGCGGCGAGCTGGCGAGCAACGTGGGCAAGACCATGGCCTACAACCTGCTCGGACTGGCCACGATGGCCATGACCGGGCTGGGCTTCTTCCGCCGCTCCAGCGAGACCGAGGCCGGGGTCCGCTCCCAGCAGCGCCTCCGCCTCGGGCTCCGCCCCGCGAGTCGGCGCGGGGTCCAGCTCTCGCTCCAGGACCAGCGCGACGCTCGCCCTCCCAAGCCCGCCAGCGGGGAGGCCACCGCGGAGCTGGGCGCGCGCCTGGGTCGGCTCAAGCCCGCCGTGCTGGCCTACCTGCGCGCCCTGGCGCTCTTCGGCGAGGCCGCCCGCGGCGCGGGGGCCTTCTCGCTGACCTCCGCCGCCGTGCGGACGCGCCTCGCGGCCCTCGGGGTCGCAGGCGAGCTGCCAGCGCCGGAGGACTTCTGCCCCAGCCTGGTCATGGCGAGCGTTGACGGGTGAGGCTCGTCGGGCGAGCCCCGACAGTCATGGCCTCGCCTCACGTCGTCCCTGCAGCAGGAGGCTCGTCATGGAGCGAATGCGCAGCTAGCTGAGTGAGTCGCGCGCCCTCCCTCGAGTCGGGGTCAGGCGCGCTTTCCGTTCCCAGCTTCAGCGCCTAGGATTCCGCGCCATGACCGACAAGACCTTCTACACGACCACGCCCATCTACTACGTGAACGACCGGCCGCACATCGGCCACGTCTACACGACGACGCTCGCGGACGCCTTGGCTCGCTACAGCCGCCTGCGCGGGCAGCCGACCTTCTTCCTCACGGGCACCGACGAGCACGCGACCAAGGTCGTCGACGCCGCCCAGGAGCGCGGGCTCGAGACGCAGGCCTGGGCCGACCAGAACGCGCAGGCCTTCCGCGAGACCTTCGCCGAGCTGGGGATCGCAAACGACGACTTCATTCGGACCACCGAGGAGCGGCACAAGACGCGGGTCGAGACCTACGTCAAGGCGCTGCTCGACTCGGGCGACGTCTACCTGGGCGAGTACGAGGGCTGGTACGACGCGGGCCAGGAGGAGTACGTCCCCGACAAGAAGGCCGAGGAGCAGGACTTCAAGAGCGCGATCAACAAGAAGCCCTTGGTCCGCAAGACCGAGAAGAACTACTTCTTCAAGATCACGGCCTACGCCGAGGACCTGATCGGGCGGATCGAGCGGGACGAGTTCAAGGTCGTGCCCGTGGCGCGCAAGAACGAGATCCTGGCCCGCCTGCGCGGGACCGCCGAGGACCCGCTCCGCGACACGCCGATCAGCCGCACGGGCGTCTCGGGCTGGGGGATCTCGGTCCCGGGCGACGCCGAGCACACGATCTACGTGTGGATCGACGCGCTGCTCAACTACCTGACCACCGTCGACACCGACGAGCGCCGCCGCTGCTGGGCGCCCGACGTGCAGTTCATCGGCAAGGACATCCTCTGGTTCCACGCCGGGATCTGGCCGGCGCTCCTGCTCGCGCTCCAGAAGCAGCCGGGCTACGAGTGGGTCGACCTGCCCAAGGTGCTCTACGCGCACAGCTTCTGGACCAGCGAAGGCGCCAAGATGAGCAAGTCGCTCGGCAACTTCATCGACCTGGCCAAGCTGCGCGAATACGTGTCCGACTTCGGGCTCGACGCCCTGCGCTACTTCCTGCTCACGCAGGGGCCCCTGGGCACGACCGACAGCGACTTCAGCCACGACCGCTTCATCGAGGTCTACAACGCGCACCTCGCCAACACGCTGGGCAACTGCTTCAGCCGCGTGGCGACGATGACCAGCAAGACCTTCGGCGGGAAGCTGCCCCAGGCCGAGGCCGCGGTCGAAGGCGCTGAGGCCGTCCAGGCCGCGGCCGCCAAGGCCAAGGAGGACGTCTACGCCGCCCTCGACAGGGTCGCGCTGGATCAGGCCGCCGAGGGCGCCCTGGCCCTGGTGCGGGCGATCGACGGCTTCATCGAGAAGACCCAGCCCTTCCGGCTGGCCAAGGACGAGACCAAGCGGGGAGAGGTCGGCACGATCCTCTACACCTGCGCCGAGGCGCTGCGGATCGCCTCGCTCCTGCTCTGGCCGGCCCTGCCCGGCAAGTGCGAGCAGCTGCTCACGGCGCTGGGCTGCGGCAGCTACGTCGAGGCCCTGGCCAACAAGGGGCTCGGGAAGCTGGACGAGTGGGCGAGCTGGGGCCAGCTGGCGGAGGGGACGGAGATCAACAAGACCAACCTCTTCCCCCGCCACAACAAGCCCAAGCCCAAGCCGGAGCCGAAGCAGCCCAAGGCGAAGGCGAAGAAGGAGAAGAAGAAGGCGCCCCCGCCGAGCGGGCCCAAGGACGAGATCAGCTACGAGGAGTTCGTGGCCCTCGACCTGCGGATCGCGCGCGTCAAGACGGCCAAGGCCGTCGAGAAGGCCGACCGCCTGCTCCACCTCGAGCTCGAGCTGGCGGACGGCGAGCTGCGCACGGTCCTCTCGGGGATCCGCGAGTACTACAGCCCCGAGGAGCTGATCGGCAAGCAGGTCGTCTACCTGGCGAACCTCGCGCCCCGCAAGATCCGCGGGGTGGTCAGCCAGGGCATGGTCCTGGCCGGCAACGACGCCGACGGCGGCGCCGTGCTCCTGCAGCCCCTGCGCGAGCTGCCGGACGGGGCCAAGATCAGCTGAGCGAGGCCGCCCGCGAGGTCTGCGTGCGCGAGGTCGCCCCCGGCGACCTCGCCGCGCTGACCCGCCTGCTGGGCGCGATCTGCGCCGAGCTGGGCAAGGAGCTCCCGCGCGCGGAGCAGCTCGCGGCTCAGCTCGCGCGCGGGGCTGGGCCCAGCCACCTGACCTTGGTCGCCGCCGAGGGCGAGCAGCTGCTCGCCTACGCGCAGGTCCACTGGCTGCCCTACCTGCTCGCGCCGACCCGCCTGGACGGCTACCTGAGCGAGCTCTTCGTCCACCCCGAGCGGCGCGGGGAGGGGCTCGGGCGGCGGCTGCTGGAGCGGATCGAGCGCGAGCTCGCCGCCCGCGGCGGAGGTCGGCTGACGCTCCACAACGACCGCACCCGCGCCAGCTACCAGCGCGCCTTCTACGCCAAGCAGGGCTGGACCGAGCGCCCTGAGTTCGCCCGCTTCGCCCGCGAGGTGCCCGGGGCGGGCGCTTGACGAGGTCGCGCTCTTGGGCAAGCTGCGCCCATGGGAATGGACTTCGTCGCGCTGCTCTCCCTGCCCGCAGGACCGGACTCCGAGGCGATCCGAGCCCTGGAGTTGGGGTCTCCGTCGGAGGTTGAGGACTTTCGGCGCTTGCTGGCGCTGCGGGCCTACTGCCACTTCGGAGAAGACACCGCGGTGTGGGTGGACCAGCGTTGCAGCGATTGGGTCTACCTCCCTGCTCAGCCGTCTCTTCCGACCACCGAGCACTCGCTCCGCCTTCCGAGCGGCTTCGACCTCTACTTTGGCGTCGACGCGGTCCTCGCCTATCACCCCCTTCGCTGGGTCAAATTCCTGAAGGACCTGGAGTTCCAGGCGGCTGCCTTGGACGCGGTGCGCGCACTGTGTGAAGCCCTGGCGGCCGTCGAGTGCGCGATCACCTGCGACTACCAACCGATCTACAGCGAGTTCTTGGCGGGGTCCCGTTACGCCGAGTGCCTGGCCGCGATGACCGGGGCGCAGCAGGAGGTCGAGACTCTGGAGTCGCTCTACGTCGAGCGCGAATCCGAGTCCTCCCTCGGCACCGCCTATCGCCCGGAGGAGGATCGGCTGCGTCAGATCGTGCGCTGGCCACAGGATAGGCCCCTCCCGCCTGGCTGGGCCCGCTCGAGCAGCACGGTCTGGGACTCACAGGGCTACTGGCGCTTCCCCTTCGCGCAGGAGCGCGCTCGACGTCTCGACGAGGACACGCGATCGGCGCTCAGCTCGATCGGCGGGGCCAAGCCCGAAGCGGAGCCTCCCTGCTCCCCTCCCCCACCGCCCTACCTCGATCCGCTCTTCCCCGTGAAGAGAGACGGCTACTGCGGCTACATCGACCTCAACGGAGCCTTCGCGATTGAGCCCCGATTCCGCAACGGGACCGCCTTCGTAGCTGGCCGCGCCGCCGTATGGCTGGACGGTTGGCGAACGATCGCGGCGAGCGGAGAGTTCGTCGACGAGTCCTGCGAGGAACTCTGGGGCGGTCCGTGGATCGACCCGCCTCTAGTCGACCATCCGGTCCTGTCACCGGTATCGCGGGCTGGCGACGAGGGAAGGCGCTGGGGCTTTCTGGACCAGCAGACGCGTTACCTGGTGATCCCGTGCCGATTCCTGGCCGTGCGCTCCTTCAGCGAGGGCCTGGCGGCAGCTCGCGGCGAAGCAGGCTGGGGCTTCGTCGACGAATCCGGGCGCTGGAGGATCGAGCCACGCTTCTCGGAGGCGGAGGACTTCTGCAGCGGCTTCGCCGCCGTCTCCAACGGCGAGCTTTGGGGCTACGTGAACGCCGAAGGCGAGCTCGTTGTGCCCTTTCGTTTCGACTCGGTCAGCCGCTTTCGACCGGAAGGAGTCGCGAGGGTCAGCCTGGGCAGGCGCTGGGGTCTCGTTCGCGCCGATGGCAGCTACCTCTGGGAGCCGCGTGCCTGAGTAACCCGCCCTGGATGGCCCTACCGGGAAGGCGTAGCGTCTCCTGCTCACGGAAGAAGGTCCCATGCGCTCGCTCCCCCTCGCCCTGCTCCTGGCCCTGCTCGCGCTGGCCGCGCCCGCGCGCGCCGAGGAGGAGGTCCTGCTCGACCAGTGGCACGAGCAGTTCCTCTGCTACGTCAAGGTCGGCTACAGCCACACCAAGCTGATCCGCACCGATCAGGGCTTTCGGCTCGAGCACCACGAGTGGTGGCCCCTGCCCAAGGGCGAGCACGTCACCCACGCCACGACCGAGACCGACGCCGAGGGGCGGATCGTCTCGGGCACGAGCAAGGAGACCTCCGACCTCGGCGAGGCCGTCGCGAGCGTCAAGCGGGTGGGCGAGGACCTGAGCTGGACCACCAAGCGCCGCGCGCTCCCGGGCCGTGAGGGCAAGGTCGAGGGAGCGGTCTACGACTCGGACGTCGTCTCCTACCTGGTCGCGACGGGCAAGCGCAAGGGCGGCGAGGTCGAGCTGCGCGTGCTCGACCTCCCGCGCGGGGCGAAGGTCGAGAAGATCTCCTTCGAGCAGCTCGGCGATCAGCTGCACGCCAACTCGAGCGACTCGCTCAGCCTCTACGAGAAGGACGGCAAGCGGACCCAGACCCTGCGCAAGGACGCGGGCGGCTCCGAGGACCTCGCCGTGAACGAGGCCGAGGCCAAGGACATGACGCGCAAGACCAAGGTCGAGCGCATCGCCGGCTTCAAGCCCAACGAGGCCACGCTCCAGGGCGTGACCCTCCGCTCGCCCGGGCAGGGCTGGGCGGTGATCGCGATGCCCGCCGACGCCCAGCAGGAGCGCGACGGGATGCTGATGCTGATCCACCCCCACGAGGTGTTCGTGATCGGGATCTTCCTGCCCGTCCCGCTCCCGACCGACCCGGACCAGCTCCAGGCCTTCCTCCCCGGGCTGCGCGAGAGCATGCAGGAGCGCGACGAGGCGCTGAAGCTCGGCAAGGGCAAGCTCACCCGCTCGCACGGGCTGGTCGGGCTGGAGTACCCCATCACGGGCCACTTCCACGACGAGTACCCGACGAAGGGCCGGCTGCTGATCCTGCGCCGCAACTCGCAGCAGGCGCTGATGCTCTGGCTGATGAGCCCGAGCGACAAGCAGGCCGAGACCAAGGACCTGCTCGCGCAGGCCGTGGCCGGGCTGAAGGTCGCGCCCCTCGCCGAGCCCAAGGTGGCGCAGGAGCAGGTCACCCTGCCCGGCAAGCTGCAGCTCACGCTGCCCAAGGACTGGGAGCGCGAGGTCGAGGACGGCCAGGTCCGCTACACCGCGCCCAGCGGCAGCCAGCTGCGGGCCTGGCTGCAGGCGACCGGGATGCCGCCCGAGAAGGTGCTCGACACCTGGTCGCAGAACTTCGCCGCGCAGATGGGCGCCACCCCGCCCGGCGTCGAGCCCTACGAGCTGGGCAAGCGCAAGCTCTTCAGCGCGACGCTGAGCGTCGAGCGCAACAACATTCAGATCCACGTGCGCCTGATCACGGGCGCCGACGCCAGCGGTCAGACCTTCATGATGATGGCCCTCGAGACCTCCCTCTCGCCCAAGGGGCAAATGCAGAAGGTCCTCGAGACGGCGACCTGGAAGTAGCGCTCAGCGGTCCCGGGGCGCCGCGAACCAGTCGACCAGGAAGAGCAGCAGCCACACCCCGACGAAGAGCACGCCGCTGACGAAGGCCGCCCACAGGACCAGGAAGCCGGCGTCGCCGGCCCCGCGCTGGAGCAGGACCGGGATCGCGAAGGGGATCGTGACCAGCGCCAGGCAGGTCCCGAGCACGCTCATGCTGCTCGGGCCGGCGGGGCCGCGGCGAGCGCGCAGGAGCAGCGCGCCCGCGAAGGACACGGCCGGGATCCCCAGGAAGAGATACACGGCGGGGAGCAGGTTCATGGCGCCGCGGCGGCGCTCGCCAATGTCGAGGTAGCGGGCGGCGCTCTCGAGGGCCGACGCGATCGACTGTCCCTCCAGGATCGCCTTGCCGTAGGCGACCTGGCCCATGGCGACGAGGAAGCCGAGCCACACCGCGACGGCGACCGCCACCACCAGGCCCAGGCGCTGCCCGCGCGTCTGGGCGCGAGCGCGTCCGGCTTCGGCCAGCAGGCTGGCGGGGGCCAGGGTCCAGGCGCTGAGGATCACCAGCAGCGCCGGCTGGTAGCCGAGCAGCGCGAGGCAGAGCCCGTAGGCGACGCAGCGCGCCGCGCTCAGGCGCAGGGCGCGGCGCTCGCTCAGCGCGTGCAAGAGCGGGACGGGGGGCTCGACCTCGATCGGCTCTGCGGTCTCCGCGTCGGGAAGGGGCTCGCTAGCTGCGCTCAACCTTCACCCCCTGGCTGGGCAGGGGCTTCGAGGAGGGCGCCTTCGCGCTCTGGATCCACGTCGTGCATGCCCCCTCCCTGGCTGGCCCAGCTTAGCGGGTCGAGGGAGGGCTGCCTGCTGGCACTCGCGCTTAACGGGGGTTTCCGCCCCAGGGCAACGTTGGTTTCTCCCGCTGCCCTAAGCCTTTCCGCCGCCGTGATTGGCACACGCCCTGCAGTAGGCGGCCGGGCCAGGGTCTCGCTCGGGGAGCGAGGCGGCTGCGCTCCTCCCGCGAGCTCGCTAGACGGTCCCGATCCCATGTTCCGCTGGTTCGACCTCCGCCCTGGCGAAGGCCCCCGAGTCGCCTGGGTGTTCGCCCTCGCCTTCCTGCTCGCTTGCGGCCGGGTGGTCCTGCTCAGCGGCGCCAACGCGGCCCTGCTCAGCCACTACCCGGCGGAGGCCTACGGCTGGGTGCTGGTGTGCGCCGCGGCGCTGATCTTCAGCGGCGGCGTCACCTACCGGGCCTCGCTCGGCAGGCGGCGCTTCGTGCACCTGGCCAGCCTGGTCCTGCTCGCGCAGGCCGCGGGCACCGTCGGCTTGCAGGTCCTGGGCGACCTCAGCGGGCGCCGCGAGCTGGTGCTGCTCTTGGCGGCCTGGGTCCTGCTGGTGTGGGTGTTCGGCCTGCTGATCCTGTGGACCACCGCGGGTCGCCTGCTGGACCAGGAGCAGGCCGGCCGCCTGCTGGCGCTGATGGGCGCGGGCGAGGTCCTGGGCGACGTCGTGGGCGGCGCGGGCGTGGCCCCGCTGCTGCGGGTCATGCCGCCGAGCGCCTTGCCCTTCGTGTCGGCGACCCTGCTCCTCTTCGCCGTCGGCGTCCTGCGCTTGATCGGCGGGCGCTTCCCCGAGGTCGAGTCGACGCCGAGCCCGAGCGCGGCTGCGATCCCAGCTGGAATTCCCGCTGGGAGCGGCGAGCAGCCCGCCGCGCTCGCCGAGCCGGATCCGCGCTGGCGACCCTACGTGGCGCGGCTGATCCTGCTCTGCGGCCTGATCACGATCTGCTACTACCTGGTCGACCTGGGCTTCTTCCGCCAGGTCCGCGCGCGCTACCGCGAGGCCGAGGCCGCGGTGTTCCTGGGCCGGACCTACGCCGTGATCGCGAGCCTGACCCTGGGGCTGCGCCTCTTCCTCGCGGGCCGGCTGCTCTCGCGCTTCGGGGTCCGCTTCGCCACGCGGGTCCTGCCGCTGGCGGTCCTGGTCACGATGGCCGGCGTGGCCCTGGCCAGCCTGAGCGGCTCGAGCGAGCTGACCTTTTGGCTGGTCGTGGTCAGCGCCGTCAGCTGGCGCGTGCTCAAGGACGGGATCGACAAGCCCGGGCTGCTCCTGCTCTATCAGGCTCTCCCGCCCGAGCCGCGCCTGCGGACCCAGTCCCTGGTCGAGACGATGACCGACGCCTGCGCGACCGGCCTGGCCGGCGGCCTGATCCTGACCCTCTCCAGCGCGCCCTGGTTCGGCGCGGCCCCGATCGCGGGCGTGACGGCGCTCCTGGCGCTGGTGTGGGTCGGCCTGACCCGCCGCCTGGTCCGCCTCCACGCGGACTTCGTCGATCCGCGCTAGCCAGAGCGTGCTGGGCAAGAGAGCGCCCCCGCCTTAGCCTTCGCGTGTGAGCGACTTGCCCCTGAGACACCCCTACCAACGAGCGCTCGCGGGCTGCGCGCTCCTCTGCGGCCTGCTGGCTCTGCTCGCTCCGACGCTCGTGGTCGCTTCTGCACCCGAACGGGCTGCCGTCGCCTGGTTCAGCCGCGACTTCGACGAGGTCGTAGCAGCGGCGGCGAAGGGAAGAGCGCAGACGCGCAGGGACCCCTGGGGCAACCCCTGGCGAGTGCGCGTCACGAGCATCCGCTCCATCGACCCCGCCTTCGTCAGCCGAGTCCCCCACTTCGCCATGGACGGCGACGAGACGGTCATGGCCGCGGTCTACTCCTGCGGTCCGAACGGGGTCGACGAACGCGGCCAGGCCGACGACATCTTCCCGACCCTCTCTCGCTTCGTTCCACTGGCCTGGCTGCGAGAGTCCTCGCTCTGCCTCGCCGCCTTGCTCCTGTGGTGGGCGGCCTGCTTGCGCCCCGCCCGCGGCTCGCACCTGCGGGAAGCCGGACTGGTGGTCCTGATGTCCGCGCCGGCCGTGGCCCTGGTGGTCGGGCTGGTGCTCTGGGCCAACTCCGCCCCCTACACGCGCGGGCTGATCCCCGAGGGGACCCTCAGCGTGGTACCGGCGCCCGTCGCGGCCGCGGGCACGCTCGTGTTGGGCGCGCTCTCGGCCTCGCTGACGCTGAGACTCCTGGGCGCCTCAGAGCCATCTGAGTCGCCGGATCCTCCCCATGAAGACCTTCGCTGAGCTGTGCGCGGCCAGCGCCGCCCTCCCCTACGCCTTCCCCACCGAGGCCAATCGGATCGAGCACCTCGCCGAGCGGGCGAGCGAGGTCGAGCAGCACGCCGCCGGGGTCGCGCCGCTCTTGCACGCTCGCAGCGCGGCCCTGATCGAGGAGGTGCTCGAACTCAAGCGCGAGACGGGGACCCCGGTCGAGCGCGGGGTCTACGCCGAGCTGGATCTGCGGGGCTGGATCACGCGCGCGCTCCGGCAGCGTCCGCTGGTGTTCGTGGGGCCGGGGGACGGCTACACGCTGCGAAGCGGCGAGCGGAGCTCGGGCGGGTTCGAGCGGATCGGGCAGCCAGAGGAGCGCGAGCCGCTGACCCTTGCCAGGCTGATGAGCTACGACGAGGTCGCGCTCTCGGCCCTGCTCGGGGTCGCGGTCCCGACCCACTTCGTCAACGCGGGCGAGCGGCACAACGTCGCCCGCCGCGGTCCCGCGGGCAGCTGCGAGCCGCGCGGGGTCTACGTGGGGCTGGTCGGCGCGCGCTACGAGCGCCCCGAGCAAATGGAGTGGCGGACCACGATCGTGACCGCCCAGCAGAACACCGCCGCGCGGGGCTACGGCTCCGAGGCCGACCCCGCGCTGCCCGCGACCCGCCTGACGCGCGCCTGGGCGCGCGCGCTCGGGCTGCCGCACTTGCCCAGCCACGCCGAGGCCGTCGCGGGCGAGGGCGGGCGCTTCGTGCGGATCTCCCGGGGCCGCGACGCGAGCTACCTGGACGCGGCGGCCTACAAGGCGCGGATGCGCCTCTCGGTCGAGCCCTTCCTGCTCGACGCCGAGGCCCGCGCGGCCGAGGCGGGGCAGCCGGCCTACCTGCACCTGGTCGGGCTGGGGCTGGGCGTGTGGGCCACGCCGGTCAAGGCCGAGCAGACCGCGCTCCTCGTCGAGGCCTACGCCGACGTGCTGGCCGAGCGCGCGCTGCCGCACCTG
>CALDQK010000321.1 GCA_937911525.1 uncultured bacterium | reverse complement strand
GGCGTCGCCGGGAGTCTCGCCCCAGCTGGCGCGCCAGCGTCAGCTTCTCGCTCAGCGCCACCTCCGGATCGACCAGGTGCCAGAAGAGCGGACGCCCTGGGACGAACTCGAACCAGGAGAAGAGCTCGCCCTCCAGCTCGGGGGGCGGCGGCGCGTCGATCAGCCCGGGGACGTCGAAGCCGTGCCGACTCCAGAGCTGAATCGAGCTCCGCTCGGTCTCCCAGCGCGCCAGCGCGCTCGGGGAGCGCTTGCCCTCGAAGAGTCGGTGAGAGACCCGACCCAAGGCCTCGCGGAGCCACCCGCGGCGACGGCGATACACCTTCAAGGCGCGTCGCCCAGCCGGAGTCTCCTGAACCACCACCACATTTCCGTGCCTCGAGCGGTCGAAGACTTCGGTCATGTCGGTATGTTGGCTCTTTCGAGGCATAGGCTCCATGCGAGCTCGATTAGACGTTCCTCACCAATCTTCTCTCAATTAGTTGCCGCTATTTCAATCGCTTAGCAGAGCCTAATCTCGGACTAAGGGTCCGCGCGGCCCAAGCAATCGAGGATCGTTATCGACATGAAGCTCTCAGCAACGATCTTTCGCCACCGCAGCACCGTCCTCCTCCTCCTGGTGGCCCCCGTTCTCTGGAGCACGATCAGCGAGCGCCCGGCGACCTTCGAAGAGCGAGTCGTCGGCGGCGCGCTGCTGCTGGCTGGCGCGCTCCTGCGCCTCGCCGCCGCGCGCTGCCTCGGACGCGGCGCGCGGGTGCACCGCGCGGGGGTGCGCGGCGCGCTGGTCACCTGGGGCCCCTTCTCCTTCAGCCGGAACCCGCTCTACGTGGCGGCGGCGCTGATCCTGGCTGGCTGCGGGCTCTTCTCGGGGCTCAGCTGGTGGGGCCTGCTGCTCTTGCCCGGCGCCTTCCTGGTCTACACGCCAGTGGTGCTGCACGAAGAGGCGGCGATCGCCGAGCAGGCGGGCGAGGACTACGCGGTCTACAAGGCCCGGGTCAGCCGCTGGGTCGGGTTGCCCCGCAACGGGCCCGAAGCCGAGGGCGCCGAGCGGAGCCCCTGGGGCAAGGTCCTCAAGCGCGAGAAGGGCCTCATTCCAGGGCTCGTGGCCGCAGCGCTCGGAATCGAGGCCGCGCGGCGAGGGCTCCTGCCCCTGCGCGCCTGGCTCAGCCACATCCCAGCTCCCCCCGAGGCGAGCGCCCTCGCGCTGCTGGGGCTCGGCGCGGTGATCAACTCGATCGGGCTGCTGCGCAAGCAGCGCAAGCACGAGGCGCGGCGCGCGGCGCAGGCGGAGCAGGCCGAGCAGGCCGAGGGCCAGGGAGCCGTCGCGGGGACGAACTCATGATCCACGCCGGCCTGCTGGCCAGGGTCCCGCCGCTTAGCTGAGGGAGGGTGGAGCACGATGCACGTCTTAATCGCAGAGGATGACCCCAAGATCGCGCGCTTCGTCGCCCAGGGCCTACAGGCCGAGAATCACGAAACGGAGCTCGTCAGCGACGGGCACCGCGCGCTCGAGCGCGCCACCGCGGGCGGGCACGACCTGCTCCTGCTCGACCTCGGCTTGCCGGGCCTGGACGGCCTGGAGGTGCTGCGGCGAGCGCGGATCGCCAACCCCGGCTTGCGCGTGATCGTCGTCACCGCTCGCGCGGACGTGGACGATCGAGTCAAGGGCCTGGACCTCGGCGCCGACGACTACCTGCCCAAGCCCTTCAGCTTCGTCGAGCTCCTGGCGCGGATCCGCGCGATCTTCCGCCGGACCGAGCCCCGCAGCGAGCGCGAGCTCACGGTCGGCGCCCTGGCCCTCGACCGCGTGGAGCGGCGAGTGCGCCTCGGCGCCGGTGAGGGGAGCGAGCTGAGCCAGCGCGAGTTCCAGCTGCTCGAGCACTTCATGCGCCACGCCGACGAGCCCCAGAGCCGCGCCATGCTGGCCGACCGGGTGTGGGGCTACCAGTTCGACACGGGCACGAACGTGATCGACGTCTACGTCAACTACCTGCGCAAGAAGCTGCGCCCGCTCGGCGTCGAGCCGCTGCGAACCTTGCGCGGAGTCGGCTACGTGCTCGACTCCAACGCCTGCCGTGAACCCGCTTGATGCGCCAGGTCCGCACTCGGCTGACGGTCGCCGCGCTCTCGATCGTGAGCCTGTTCGCGGCGCTGACCGGCCTGGTGTCCTTCTTCTATATCGAGCACGACCTGCGCCAGAGCCTGCGCGAGTTCGCGATCCACGAGGCCGAGGAGGTCTCCAACGTCGTGGCCTCGGCCCCCGACCCCGCGACGCTGCTCGCGCTCGGCCAACCCCTCGAGGGTCTCTTCCCCGAGGACGGTGTGATCTCGCTCGAGATCTGGACGCCGGAAGGCGAGCTGGTGTGGTCCCGGCCCCGCCGCGACGCCCCCCTCCTCGGCAACTGGCCCGAGGGGCTGGCCGCGGCGCGCGAAGGCCGGCGCCACTGGTCGACCTTCTCTCCGCCCGAGTGCCCCGAGAGCCTGCGCCTGGCCCGCCCGGTCAGCTTCTCGCGTGAGCCGCGCTGGCTGGTGACCGTCGCCGTCGACGTGAGCCGGGTCCACGAGTCGCACACCCGCTTCGCCCTCTACTACGTGGGCGGGCTGGTGGTGCTCTTGCTCGTGACGGCCTCGGGCACCTGGCTGCTCGTCACGCGCGCGCTCTCCCCCGTGCACGACATGGTCCGCGACGCCAACGCGCTGCTCGCCGCGGGCAACTTCGAGGGCCGCTTGGCCCCGCCCCTGCCGGGGTCGGAGCTCTTCGAGCTGGCGAGCCTGGTCAACGCGCTCCTCGATCGGACCGAGGAGACCATCGGCCGGCTCCGGCGCTTTACCGCCCACGCCGGACACGAGCTGCGCACGCCCCTGGCCCGCGTGCGCGGCGAGGTCGAGCAAGCCCTCCGCTCGGAGAGTCCCGAGGAGGCGCGCACCGCGCTCCAGAGCGTGCTGGAGGAGGTCGACGTCCAGCGGCGCGTGCTCGACGCCCTGCTCGAGCTGGCGCACGACCAGGAGCTGCTGGCCCTCGACCAGGAGCCGACCCTCGACCTCGCCACCCTGGCGGAAGAGATCGCGCTCGAGGCCGGCGAGCTGGGCGCGGCGCGCGGACTGCGCGTCGTGCGCGACCTGCCGGCGCACCTGCCGGTGCGAGGCAGCCGGGCCCTCCTGGCCCGAGTGCTCTGGAACCTGCTCGACAACGCGCTCAAGTACGCTCCCGCCGAGGGAGAGATCCGGGTCGAGGGCGAGGCCCGCGCAGGTTGGGCGGAGGTCCGCGTCACGAACCAGCGCAGCGAGGAGCTGCCCCCCATGAGCGACGCGCTCTTCGAGCCCTTCGCCCGGGGAGGCGGGGGAAGCGAGAGCCACGGACTGGGCCTGCCCCTCAGCCGGGCGATCGCGCGACGACACGGAGGCGGGGTCACGGGCAGCGAGCGCCCCGAGCGCGAGGTCCAGCTCGTGCTCCGCCTCCCCCTGGCCGAAGCCTAGCCGCGCGAGCAGCGGCCGAGGATCTCCTCGACGTCGGTCCGACAGCTGCGGCAGCCGCTGCAGGCGCGCGTCCAGAAGCGGACCTCGTCGACCGTGCTCAGCTTGCGCTCGCGGATCGTCCGCTCGATCCGCTTCTCGCGCACGTGCAGGCAGTGGCAGACCAGCGCGCCCTCGTCCGCGTAGGGGTTGGGCTCGCCGCGCCGGACCGCGAGGGCGGCCTCGAGCGCCTCGAGGACCTGAACCAGCGCCGGGCGCAGGTCGTTGGGCAGCTCGTAGTGGCTGGCGAGCTGCTCGAGGGTCAGCGCCTCGACCTCGGCCAGGGGGCGCCCCATGGCCCAGGTCGCCAGGAGCGAGAGGGCCGCGATCGGCGAGCGGTCGCCCTTGAGCGTGTAGCCGAGCCGGACCTTGTCCTGATCGTCGACCCGCAGGTAGAGGCGCAGCTCGGCGTCCTCGCGCCGCCCCTCGAGCACGACCTCGGTCGCCTTGATCAAGGCGCCCTGGTGGCGGGGCTGGCGGTAGTGCTGGAACACGACGGCGGGCAGAGGAGGCACGCGCTCATTCTAGGTCGCGGGGGAGAAGTGCCCCTGGGTGAGCGTCGAGTCCTTGCGCCAGGCCCACCAAGGGCTTGCGTCGCCTGATCCCCGCGCTTGCAAAGGGCGAAAAGCTTCTGAGAATGATTCTCACTTAACCCTGAGCGCCCGACGCGAAGCCATGAACCTCAACGAGCTCCCCTACGGCCGCCGCGCCACCGTCGCGGGGATCCGCGACGACGACCCCGAGGCCCGCGTCGCGCTCTTGCGGCTCGGTCTCATCCCCGGCACCGAGGTGTGCGTCCACCGCCGGGCCCCCCTCGGCGACCCCCTCGAGGTCGAGGTCGCCGGCGCGCACCTCGCGCTGCGCCGCGCCGCGGCGGAGATCGTGGACGTCGAGCCCTTGGAGGGCGCATGAGTGACTCGCCAGCCAACAGCGGCGGCGGCGCGGCCACCCTCGAGGAGGAGGAGAAGCCGCGCCTGATCGCGCTGGTCGGCAACCCCAACGTGGGGAAGTCCTGCCTCTTCAATCAGCTCACGGGCTCGCGCCAGAAGGTCGCCAACTACCCCGGCGTGACCGTCGACGCCCGCCAGGGCCTGGCCGAGGACGGCTCGCAGGTCGTCGACCTGCCCGGGACCTACGGGCTGCGCCCCAGCGCACTCGACGACGCCGTCACGGCCGAGGTGATCCTCGGCGAGCGCGGCGAGCAGCCCGACGTGGTGGTCGTCGTCCTCGACGCGACCAACCTCCGCCGCAGCCTCTACCTCTACTCGGAGGTCGCCGACCTGGGCCGCCCGACCGTGGTGGCCCTCAACATGGTCGACGAGGCCCGCCGCGGCGGGCTGAACCTGCCCGACCTCGCCGAGTCCCTCGCCGTCCCCGTCGTCGAGACCGTCGCCGTCACGGGCGAGGGGACGGAGGAGCTCTTGGCCGCGATCGACCGCGCGCTCGAGCCCAAGCCGACCTGGGAGCTGCCGCAGGAGCCGGCGCCGGGCCAGAGCCGCTGGGAGCGCGTGCGCGAGCTCGAGCAGGCCGGGACCCTGGCCGCCGACACCGAGAGCACCGCCCGCTACGCCTGGGTCGCCGACCAGCTCGCCGCGCACCCCTCCAAGAGCACCCGCGAGCGGACCGAGAAGATCGACCGGGTCCTGCTGCACCCCGTGGCCGGCCCGCTGCTCTTCCTGATCCTGATGGCGCTCGTGTTCCAGTCGATCTTCAGCTGGGCTGAGCCGCTGATGAAGTTCATCGAAGAGGTGATCTTCAAGGGCATGCAGAGCTGGGCCAACGCGGCGCTGCCCGGCTTGATCGGGGCCACGGCGACCAGCCTCGTCTCGGACGGGATCATCGCGGGCGTCGGGGCCGTGATCGTGTTCCTGCCCCAGATCGTGATCCTGTTCCTGCTGATCGGCCTGCTCGAGGACTCGGGCTACATGTCCCGCGCGGCCTTCCTGGTCGACCGACCCCTGCGCCACGCCGGGCTCTCGGGGCGCTCCTTCATTCCGCTGCTCAGCTCCTTCGCCTGCGCGATCCCTGGCGTGCTCGCGACCCGCACGATCCCCGACCGGCGCGAGCGCTGGCTGACGGTCCTGATCGCGCCGCTGATGACCTGCAGCGCGCGGATCCCCGTCTACGTGCTCCTGATCGGCACCTTCGTGCCCAACACCAAGGTCGCGGGCTTCCTCGGCCTGCAAGGCCTGGTGCTCTTCGGCCTCTACCTGGCGGGCCTGACCCTCGGCGTCACGCTGGGCCTCGTGGCGGGCGCGCTCAAGAAGCGCCGCACCCGCGGCAAGCTGCTCCCGCTCGTGGTGGAGCTGCCGCCCTACCGCAAGCCGAGCATGGGCGCGACCTGGCTCAAGCTGCGCCTGCGCGCCGGCGACTTCCTCAAGCGCGCCGGCACCGTGATCTTCGCCGTCTCGGTCGCGCTCTGGTTCCTGGTCTCCTTCCCCCAGCGCTCCCCGCTGCCAGGCGAGACCGAGAAGCAGGCCGCCGCCGCGCAGCTCGCCGAGAGCTACGGGGGCCGAATCGGCCACGCCATGGAGCCCGCGATCAAGCCCCTCGGCTACGACTGGAAGATCGGCGTCGGCCTGCTGGGCAGCTTCGCCGCCCGCGAGGTCTTCGTCTCGACCATGTCGATCGTCTACGCCCAGGGCGAGCAGGACGAGGAGAGCAAGGTCCTGCGCGAGACGCTCAAGAAGGAGCGGCGCGCTGACGGCACGCCGGTCTACAGCCTGGCGACGGTCGGCTCGCTGCTGGTGTTCTTCGTGATCGCGCTCCAGTGCGGGGCCACGGTCGCGGTCGTCAAGCGCGAGACGGCGTCCTGGCGCTTCGCGGCGGCGCAGCTCTTCGGCTTCCTGGGCTTGGCCTGGGTGGCGGCCTTCGTCACCTTCAACGCGCTGAAAGCCATGGGGCTGGGCTAGCTCACTCCAGCCCAGCCCGACACACGCCCCCGGCTCTGAGCACGCCGCTCACCAGGAGCTTGGTGAGCTGCCCCAGCCGCCGCGCCTCGCCTGGGGGCTTGGGCATGCCCACGAAGGGCGCCAGCTCGGGGGTCGGCAGCCCCGCGCGCCGCAGCACGTGCTCCAACGCCAGGCGCGCCAGGCGCGCGTTGCCGTCGGCGAAGGGGTGGACGTGGATCACGTCCAGGTAGAGCCGCACCGCGCGAGCGCAGGGGTGGAGCGCGAGGGCTTCGACCCGCGCCAGCCCGGCCGCGAACTCGGCCGCGAGCCCCGGCGGCAGGCCGTAGCGGCGCGCGCCCCCGGCGGCGAAGGCGGGGCCGCACCTGAAGGGCGCGGGGCCAGCCAGCCCGCGCAGCGAGGCGTTGAGCTCGGCCAGCGCCGCCAGCTCGAGCGGCTGGTCGGCGTCGGCCAGCGCCCGCGTCCGCGCCAGCGCCTCCAGGTAGCGCTCGCCGCGCCCCGCGTCCTCGGGGTGGGCGGGCAGGTCGACCTCGCGCAGGTAGCGCTCCTGGGCCTCGGTCTCGCGGAAGCTCAGCTCCGCGCAGGCGCGCAGCCACGAGGCCGGGACCGGGGGGCGCTCCCAGGCGAAGGCCTCGGCCGCCGCGCGGTGCGCCTCCAGCGCGTCGGGCTCGCTCAAGGGAGCAGGCCCTCGACCTCCTCGTAGAAGGCGTCGAGCAGGAGCTCGACGGCCTCGGGGTTCGGCTGCATCCAGCTGCTGAACTTGTCGCTGATCAAGTCTTCGCAGCGGGGCAGGTCGGCGTCGTCGAGGCCCCAGCCCTCCAGGGCCTGGCAGAGCGCGGGCTCGACGTCGCGGTACCAGGCGTCGTTGCAGCCGCTGCCCTCGATCACCGCCTCGAGCACGTCGCTCGCGAGGCCGCGCAGGTGCTGGGCGCGCGCCAGCGGGTCGTCGCTCTCGGGGCGCGCGTTGCCGAGCTCGACCAGGCGAGCGGTGTGCAGGCGGAGAGACTCGATCTGCTCGAGGGTCCGCGCCACGCAGCGCTCGATCTGGTCGGCCTGACGCGGCAGCCAGTGGCAGGGGCACCAGGACGGCTGCCAGTCCTCGCTCAGCCCGTGGAACCAGGGCCGCGCCACGACCGCCTTGAGGGCCTCGAGATACTCGCCGTAGACGGGGTGGCGGTAGCCCGGCTCGCTGGCGACCAGCTTGGGCAAGCGCTCGCGCAGGAGCGCCTCGGCCGCGGCGCGCACAGGCGCGGGGTCCAGCTCCAGCGAGAGCTCGAGCTCGACCCAGGACTCGCTCACGCCCCGGGCCCGGGCCCGCGCGTAGAGGAAGCGCTCGTGCGCCCCCGGCTCGCCCTGAGCGACCCGCCGCTCGAGCTCGCGCAGGTCCTCGTCCACTACCAGAGCGCTCCGCGCCAGTAGACGCTCCGCTTGCGGCCGCGCCGCTCCCAGCGCCTCTGGCGCCCCGCGGCCGAGGCGCTGGTCTCCTCGTGCTCGACCAGGAGCTGGTAGCTGCGCGCCTCGTGGCTGGCCTCCCAGGCCAAGCCCATGGGGAGGCTCGCGTCGCCGGTCTCGAGCGAGAGCACCCCCTCGGCGCGGAGCACGTAGCGCAGCTCCCCGCGGGGCGCAGGCGCGCCGAGCACCTCGTAGCCGCGCAGGCGCCAGGGGCGGCGCGCGGGGTGCAAGACCGGCATCGGCGGGACCTGGCTGAGGTGCAGGCCGGGAGTCCGCCGCCCGCCCAGGTCGAGGTCTCCGCCGCGCAGGAGCGCGATCCACACCACGAAGGGCAGCCCGGAGCGGGCGCCGGCGGCAGGGGCCACGCTGGCGGGGAGCTGCTCGGGCTCTTCGCCCAGCCAGGTGTGGACGACCAGGCGGAAGTCGGGCGAGCCGAGGGCGCGGCGAGTCTCGACCCGCGCGCCGTGCAGCTTGCCCTCGGCCGCGGTGACCAGGAGCGAGTGCTCGACGTGGAACAGGCGCTCCTCGCCGCGCCTGAGCGAGGCGTCCAAGCGGTAGCGGTGGCTGCAGGAGCCGTCCGTGAAGGAGGTCGCGGGTTCGCTGACCGGGATCACGACCCCGCGCTCGTAGCGGGTGCCCGTCCAGGCCTCGCCCCCCGCGGGCGGCGCGGGAGGACGCCAGCGCACCGGCGGTCCCAGGCGCAGCTCGGCGAAGCTCTCGCGCCGGACGTGCTCGCGCAGGCGCAGGCCCTCGAGGCCGACGACCCACAGGGCCACCACGAGCCCCGCCGCCAGGCCGGCGCGGCGGCCCAGGCGTCCGAGCAGCGTCCAGGCTCCGCCGGCCAGGGTCGCCTGGTCGCGGGCGGTCTCGGCCAGGGCGCGCACGACGAGGCCGGCGGCGACCGCGCGCAGCAGCCCCGCCAGGAGGCTCAGGCCGGGGTAGCTGTCGAGGGCCGTCTGCTGGGCCAGGATCAGGCGAGTCAGCAGGGCGCCCAGGGCGCCCAGGAACAGGACCAGCAGGGCCAAGCTCGCGCCGAGCTGCGCGCGCTCGCAGGCGCGGGTGGCGTAGGACCAGGCCCGGTGCCGTCCGAGCCGGGCCAGGGCCGCGCCGCCCAGGTAGCAGGCCCCGGCCAGGGAGCCGGCCGCGAGCGGGCGCGCGATCGCCGGCAGGAAGCCCTTGCTCGTCCCGCCGCCGAGCAGGAGCGAGATCGCGCCCATGGTGGTCAAGCCGGCCGCGGCGACCAGGGCCCGGCGGGTCCGCCGCAGGGGCCCCTCGGGGCGCAGGGCCCAGAGCGAGAAGGCGACGCCCATGGCCGCCAGCGCCCGCAGGTCGAAGCCCACCGGCGAGCCGTTCACCTCGAGGGGAACGTCGAGCCCCAGCACCAGCACGCAGCAGGCGGCCAGGCTGAGCCAGCGGGGGGAGGGGGGCGGATCGTGGGCCATTGAGGCCGCGATCTTACCTGCGGCGGCCCCGGCGCTGCGTGAGGGAAGCGTCAGGGCCGTGGATGCGCCTGCGTCAGCGCGCAGGCTAAGCTGGCGCGCAACGCGCCAGCGGAGCCTCTAGCTCGGGTGGCCGCGCTCCGCCGCGCCGGCCCCGCGCTTGCGGCGAGGGAGCTCGAGGAGCACGCATGGGTGTCGTCTACCGCCTGACCCTGGCCGAGATCCGGCGCCGCCCCGGGCGGCTGCTGGTGACCTCGCTGGCGGTCGTGGCGGCGGCGGCGGCCGTGGTGTGGGTCGTCTCGGGCTACGACGCCCTGAGCGAGAAGATCGAGGAGGTGGGCGAGCCCTACCACGGGCGCTACGACGCCTGGGCCTGCGGCTCGCAGCTCCCCGTGGGGCTCGGCGCACGCCTGAGCGAGGACCCCGCCGTGGTCGAGGTGGCCCCCGCGCTCCAGGTGCAGGTCGTCGTGAGCGGACCCGGCGGCACGGCGCCCCTCGGCGACTGGGACCCCGAGGTCGGCGACGCCTACGGCGGCGAAGGGGCCTACCTCGACGGCGACGACTCGGCCGGCGCAGGCGGGCAGCGCGAGCGCCCGCCCCTCCTGGTCGGGACGCGAGCCGCGGCCCCGCCCCGCGCGCTGGCCGAGGGGAGCTGGATCGACCCGAGCGCCCCCGCGGACGCGCTCAGGGGCGTCGTCTCCAGCCGGCTGGCCGAGCGGGTCGGCGCCCGCGTCGGGGTCGAGCTGAAGGTCAAGGTGCTCGAAGAAGAGGTCCCGCTGCGGGTCGTGGGCGTGGTCGGGGAGACCCTGGCCGCCACGATCACGGGCGAGACCGTGTTCGACGCGCGCGGGACCCTCGACGGCGCCCGGGGCGTCGGGCCCGCCGGGGCCGCGGTCTACCTGCCGCGCCAACAGCTCGAGCGCCTCCTGCCCGAGCCGCCCGCGAGCAACCTGGTGCACATCAAGCTGAAACGCGGCGCCGACCTGGCTGCCTTCCGCGCCCGCTGGGAGGGCCAGCTGGGCCAAGGCGGCGCCCTGCTCGCCACCGACGACCTGCGCGCGGCCCTCAGCCAGAGCGCGACGACCAAGGCCGCCCGATTCCCAAGAACCAGGTAAAGAATCGACGCGTT